>DAORKI010000112.1:0-11475 GCA_035439485.1 Bacteroidia bacterium | reverse complement strand
AAAGGCAGTACCATTCCAGTAATAGCACAAAAGCATATTTTTACTTGCGGTGATAGTAACAGCGTTACCTGTCATACCTGAACCGGGTGTAAAAGCGCGATTTGTGCCATCTGCACTTACTTCTATATTAACTTCAGCACCAACTTTCATCTGAGCGTCAACGGTTAAGTTTAAAGTAGCTGCGCCTGTCATTTGCGCAATTACTAAGGCTGTTAAATGATTGGTTATTGTGGCTGCTATTACTGCGGCATAAGCTTTGCTTTGTTGGTCTGCCGCTCCCATTGGATATTTAATTGTTGACATTTTTTAAGTATAAAAAGGTGAAATATTTATTTTAATTACTTGATGACTTGAATGGGTTAACTACTTACGCTTTACAATTTCTGCGTAGGCATCAGCATCATTTGCCTTTAACTCCATTAAACCTTTATAATCGGATTTCATCCATTTATTTAAAGTCCAATCTGCACGGTCATTGGCTATTTCTGATTTTTTACCACTTCCATTATTAATGGCATTGGCCGGAAGTGTAACACCCGGTATCTTTTCCAATGTTAATTTTAGAACATCATAATCAAGTGTTTCAAAAGTTGAACGCTCCTCAGCTTTAAATTTACCAGCGGCCAAAGCAGTATCTAATAATTTCTTTTTGCGCTTGTCGGTAATTGCTTTTTGTTCAGCCACGAGGTCATTATACTTTTTATTCGCTTGGCTTAATTGAGTTTGTAATTTATCCACAGCCTCATCAATTTGTTCTGCTGTTGGAGATTCACCCAAACTTAAAGTTTGAATTGTTTTTGCTTTTAATTTTAGTTCCATTTTTGGATTTTTATTTGGGTTTTTAGAAAAAGAGAGTAAATAATTGAGAGCGTTTTTTTTGTTGGTAAAATCAACTGGTTTTCCTTCCTTGTTAAACAAAAGAAAAGCTGATGTATTAGCTGGTATGTCACAAATACTTATTTCAAGTACACCTGCTTTAGTAACTGTTGGCAACCATTGCCCGGGGAGCATCAATTCGGTATCTGTACTTACTTCCAAGTCTTCATCTGCAATATGTATAGATGAAGCTTTTAAGAATCCGCCTTCAACCTTCTTTTTAATAGACATTGCAAACTTGTCGTTTTCATCAAATACAGCTTCAGCAATCCAACCTTTTTCAGTAAGCCTAACATTTTCCCATCTACCTATTGGGCCTTTATAACCATCACCAGAGCGTACATGATTAAATAGCATGACAGGGTTTTTATTAAAGGAATCAAAATTCAAAGCAGAGTTTAGAACTCTGTAACCATTCCTGTTTAAGCTTTCATCTGATATAATGAATTCGATACCCGGCATTCGTTTATTTTTTTTCGTTTGAACACTGCAAACATCATTTCATTTGAGTTGAATGCCAATTTTGATTTCAGTCACTGCAAAAATTTTTGCAGTCCGTGCAAAAATTTTTACACGGACTGAATATTGGATTTTAATGTTAAGCCGCATTAAATCACATTTGTAGCATGGCTAAAAAGAATTATAAGAGACATCCAAAGCGCGACATGGCGGGCATGATGTTTATACAATGGAAAATGGACGGTGATGAAATATCACGCGATTTAGAAGTGTCTACAGTTACTATTAGCAAATGGCGAACAGAAGATAACTGGGACGCTCAGCGCAGGGTTGATAATCTTAAATCTCAAAACCTTATCAATAACTATTACGAGCAATCGCAAACTATTATTGATGCCGCCAAACTTGCAAAACGTCCATTAGATAGCAAGGAATGCGATATGCTGGCCAAGCTTGCCAGCAGCATTGAGAAACTAAGTAAGAACGTTTCGCCATCTCAAATCATGGATGTATTTATGGATTTTAATAATGATTTAAAAGCAGTTGATTTTGAACTGGTAAAACGTTTAGTACCACATCAAAGAAGCTATGTTTTACGCAAGTTAAACCCTCAGTAAAATGGCAGTTAATAAGCATGAAAGTAAGTGGAAAGATTTTGATTCCTACCTTAAACAGGTAGAGAATGAAACTTCATTTATACCTGATGAAACGGAGGCCGATAAACAAAAGCGCATCAAACATGCCTTAAAAGATTACAGGTTCTTTTTTGAATATTACTTTCCAAAATTCGCAAAAAGTAAAACTGCTTGGTTTCATGTGCTTATAGCCAATATGCTTTTAAAATCAATGGTTTTTAAAGCAGTTTTAAACTGGTTCAGGGGTTCGGCAAAAAGTACTCACGCCACTATGGGGATACCTCTTTGGCTAATGGTAAACGGTCAATTAAAAGCCATGTTACTGGTTGGCCAAACAGAAAAAAAAGCGAAGCGTTTACTTGGTTCTTTGCAAGGTCAGCTCATGCGAAACAAAAGATTTATCAATGATTTTGGTGAGCAATTCAGTTTCGGTAATTGGGAGGATGGCGAATTTGTTACTAAAGATGGTATAGCATTCTACGCCATAGGAATTGGTCAAGACCCAAGCGGTATGCGCTTTGATGAAAACCGTATTGATTACGCTGTTATTGATGACTGCGATGATTCAAAACTAGGTAAAAACCCAATAAGGGTAAAGGAGCGTTGGGATTGGATTAACGATGATTTAGCAGGTTGTTTTGATATTGGCTACGAGCGTTTATTAATTGTAAACAACTTAAAATCAAAAGTATCATTAGTGGCATCAGCTATCAATGAAAAGTTAGCAGGTGCAAAGGCTTACACCACTAAATTATTTAAAACCTTATGCGCTGATAATGATGTTAAGTACCCTACTCATGTAAAATCCAATGCATACGAATTTCAGAAAAAAGGCAATTGGATACACTTTAGAGTAACTGCCTGTGATGAAGAATTTAACCCCACCTGGGACGATAAATATACACAAGCTTACTGGAAGGATAAACGTTCAGATAGCAGTTTAAGAAGCTGGGAAATAAGCTATAAATGCAATCCCATTACTGAAGGGAAAACATTTAAAGCAAACTGGATACATTGGAAGCTTCCTTTACCATTGCATGAATATGACCGCTTAGTATTGTATGGTGACCCTGCATGGAAAAACACCAACACATCCGATTTTAAGGCCGCAAAGCTTTGGGGCAAAAAGGGACGTGAGCTTTGGCTTTTAAAAGCATTTGTACGCAATTGCACACTTAAATCTTTTGTGCAGTTCTTTTATGATGTGCATGATACCAAGCCCGAAAATGTAACTATTGAATATTACATGGAGGCCAACTTCATGCAAGATTTAATACTAGATGACTTCGATGTAGAAGGTGACGACAGAGGTTACCAATTACCTATCAACGGAGATTATCGCAAGAAGCCTGATAAAGATGATAGAATTGAAAGCATGAGCCCATTATATGAGCGTAGCTTTATTATCTATAATGAAGCTGAACGCCATAGTCCTGATATGGAAATCGCCATAGAACATCTATTAGCTTTTGAAAAAGGTTGCAGCACACCTAAGGACAGTATGGACGCTGATGAAGGTGCTATAAATAAATTACAACAAGGAGGCAGAACCGACAGTAACCCTGTTCGTCATAGAAAACGCTCACATAAAAATGCTTATTAACCAAAACCCTTTATAAATGAGAAAAATTAATTACCTCGTAGTGCATTGTACAGCTGGCAATCCTAAAGAAACAATCCCACAGCTGATTAATGGATTTAAAGCTCGTGGATGGAAAAACAACGGCTATCATATTGTTGTGGACGGAGCTGGTCAAAGACATGACATTACACCACTTGAAAATATTGCAAATGGAGTGGCTGGCCATAATGCAAATAGCATTCATGTAAGCTATATGGGTGGAATTGACAAACTTGGTAAACCAATGGACACACGTACTGAGGCACAAAAGCGTCAACTGCTTTTAATCCTTAAGGAATTAAAAGCAAAATTCCCTTTAGCAAATATTTTAGGACATAGGGATTTAAGTCCTGATACAAACCATAATGGCAAAGTTGATTCATTTGAGTGGGTTAAGGTTTGTCCTTGTTTTGAAGCAATAAAAGAGTATAGTAGTTTATAGGCTATTCTAACTAAAGCAAAAAATAATAATCGAAATTAATAATCATTAAACCTTTTTAAAATGAAAATTAAAACAATTCTTCAGCTCAGTATAGTGCTTGTTGGCATTATATTAATAATTGGCATTGAATGGCAATGCAATAAAATTAACGAGCTTAAACACGAGCTTCACAATGCCACTGGTAAAACTGATACTGTTTACAAAAACAGGTATTATAAACAAGAAGTGATCAAAAAGGTATATATTGAAAAGCCAGTAAAAGTAACAGTTTACAAGCCTGATACCAATTTAAGAAAGGCAGTTGAGGATACTGATATAGTTATTCATACTTATTATGAAAAGGGTGGATTGTTTCGCCCAGCCAAATTGGTGGTAGATAAAATTACACCCAAAGGCTATGTATATTCAAATAGCTACAAAGCAGGAGACTTAAAATCTCTCGAAATTGACAATACTGGCAATGTTGCTATTACCCAGAAGCGCAAGCACTTTATTTTCAAAATAGGTATTCCCATCGCAGTTATTGGCACTGGTGGTTTCATAGTTTATAAATCTAAAATACTTTCAAAGAAATGAGTTTTTTAGTAAGTGCTGATTACAGTCTAGTAATCAAAACAAGAAACCTCCAGCTGTTACTTGATGAATTAGAACCATCCGCGCAAGCTGATGCTGAGGAGGTAGCCATGAGTGTAATGGATGGATATTTCCGAAAAAGGAATATTGACTGCGCTAACGTATGGAACAAAACAGGTGTTGATAGAAACAAAAGCGTTATACTCATGCTTTTACACTTAACGGTTTACATGCTTCACAATGGCGTTGACCCTGACGCGATACCTAAAACCCGAACTGATAATAACGAGATGGCCATGAAGTGGTTAAAAGATGTTGCCAGCGGTGAAGTGGAAACCAGTTTACCCATTTTAGAAGGTGATAGCAATGTACCCAAAAATGTGAGCAGATTTGGAAGTTTACCAAAGTTCAACAGCGACTACTAAATAAAACCTCGTTTAAAACGTGTTTAAAACGATTTAAAAACGCCCTCATTATCTTAAATGGTATAACACTACCATAAATTTAAAGTTAAGCCCACAAATCAAACAAAATGGCCAAACAAGAAAAAGGAACAAAATCAACAGGAAATTCAAGCATTGTATTCCAAAGGATAATTCAAAAGACCAATGTCCGAACAAAAAAAGACATGACCGATTATACCCGGGCAGTTAATCAAGCTGAAAATAAAGAAAATCCTAAGAGATTACTACTCTACAATTTATTTGATGTGATTAGAAAGGATATGCATTTAAAAGGTTTGATTAAGCTTAGTTTATTCATGCTAATGAGTAAACCTTTCCGGGTTGTAAATGCAAGTACCAAGGTAGAAGATACAGAAAAAACGGAGTTCTTAAGACACAAATGGTTCTTTACCTTCATGCGTCATTATGTGGAAACTGATTTATACGGCCATTCCCTTTTGCAAATAACTGATTTTGATGAAATGGGCAATGCTGTTATTAAATTGATTCCGAGGCGACACGTTATTCCTGAATGGAAATGTTACCTCATTGACCAAGCAGATGATGCTAAAAAAGGCATTGACTACACACCATTAATAAATCAATTTTTGATTGAACTGGGTGAAGAAGATGACCTAGGCTTTATGGAAAGTGCAGCACCTGACATTTTATTTAAGAAAAATGCTAAAATAGCATGGAGTGAATTTGTTGAGATATTTGGACTAGACACCCGTGTAGGTGAAACTAACAGCAGGAATTCAAAAGATATTGACCGAATGGAAGAAGCGTTAATTAACGCAGCAAAATCACAATACATGATTTTACAAGCTGGAGAAAAACTTTCATTTCAAGGCACACAAAGAACTGATGCTTACATGGTTTTTGATAAGTTCATGGACAGAATTAACAGCGAAGTAAGCAAAGGTTACCTGAGCAATACAATGACCACCGATAATGGTAGCAGTCGAAGCCAAGGCGAAGTCCACGAGCGAGTAACTGAAGCTTTTGCCAAAGCTCAAGCATTAAGTTTTTCACTTACCACCAATAGTGACCTGTTTACTTTACTGAAGAACCAAGGTATTGACTGGACAGGATTCAAATTTGAATTTGTTGATACTTACGTTAGCCCTGAACAGGCTGAAATTGATTTTAAATTATTTGATAGGTTTGAAATACCTGAAGACTTCTTTGTAAAAAAATACAATGTAACTATTACAGGTGTAAAAGACAGGTCAAAATTGCCAGCTCCTGAAGCACCGACAAAAGCCAATAAATCAAATAACAGTATTCTAAAACTTCACGCTGCGCTGCATGAGCTATACACTTCAAAGCACTCCCATTAAAATTTATTTAAAAAACTGTAAAAAAACTTTTTTGCTAGACTATATATAAGTAAATAAAATACAAATGATAAAGGGATGGAATAAAATAGTAGCAAAAGTAGCAAAGCAGATTTTTGATAAAACACAAAGCGGCTTAATTAGTGATGAAATGGTTGATGCTCATGCAAAGCATTTGCTTAATGGCATGTTTGGCAATGATGCATTCACACAACCAATAGGCATAAAGGATAATGAATTAGCGCAAATTACTAGGGATAATGTTTATATTTTTTCGGGAGCTAAAAACGCTAACCAGTTAAAGGAGTTCAACGCCTTATTACAAAATGCTGATGGCAGCCAAAAGCCATTTAACCAGTTTCTTAAAGATGTTAAGGCAGTTGATAAAACTTACAATACGCATTATTTAAAGGCTGAATTCAACCATGCTCAGAACTGTGCCAGGATGATACAAAAGTGGCAGCAAATTAAAGGCAATAGCGATGCTTTGCCTTATTTAAAGTATCGTGCAGTTATTGATGGTAAAACAAGAGCCACGCATAAAAGCATGAATGGTATTGTAAAGAGATGGGACGACAGTTTTTGGAATAGCTTTTACCCTCCGAATGGATGGAACTGCCGTTGCAGCGTTTTACAAATGGCTATGGGTGATGTTACTCCAGATAAGGATATAATTACGCCTGAAGACATGAAACCTATTTTTAAAAACAATGTTGGCAAAAATGGAATGGTTTACCCTAAAGGCAACCCTTATGAAAAAGCACTTAGCACAGCTGAATTAAAAACAGTAACCGGAGCATCATTAAAACTAAGCAAGAAGGCAACAGAAGAAAATCAAAAGCCAAAGGCTGCTAAGAAGTATCCACGCACCAAAGTATTAAAAGCTGAAAAGTTCCTTCAGAACCATGACGATTTCAAACTGATCACTGAAGACTATAATCATAAACTTACTCATAGCAATCCAAAGAAAAGGATTGTTGAAGTTGATGGCGTTAGTAAAACAGAAGGTATGGCCATATTCGGTTATACTACTGAACATTTTTACGAAGGCTTAAATAAGTACTTAAGAGAGGAGGGCAAAACAAACGAGTACTATAATAATCTTGAAATAGTCATTAATAGCGGTTTAGATAAACTAAAAAGTGTAAAAGCTAATGTTATCCGTAAGATTGATTTTGAGCAGAGCTTGATTGATAAATACATGGAGCATAAGGATAATGGACTTCCTTACTACCACAAACAATTTTTATCAGCCAGTACTGATGACAAGGCAATTAATAAAAAAAGTATTGAGATTTACATTAAATCTAAAACAGGCAAAAAGGTTATAGATTACTCAAACTTCAAATTTGAAAACGAAGTGCTTTTTAGTTCAAATACTGGATTTAAAATAACACAGGTAGCAACCAGCAATGGTAACACAGTGGTAATAATGGAGGAAATTTAAGAATTGATATGGTCGGAAAGCGATTTTTGAGCTCGGGTGATATACTCACGCTCTTCTTTTGGAAGTTTACTTATGCGCTCAAGTTCTTTTTTGCGGCTTTTTTCGCTGTTAGCGAATGTAGCCTCAACGTTTACAGAACCATCTTTATTTAAAACTGGCATTTTCATACCACAAATATACAAATAATTATTTAAAACAAATTTAAACTCATTTAAAAACCAAATGAAATCCGATTTTTCACAAATAGACAATATGCTCAATCGCCTAGAAAAGGCTTTAATGGCATTGCCTGTGCAAGTGGGAGCTGAGGCCGTTATGTTTTTTGATGAGGGTTTTGACAAACAAGGCTGGCAAGGTGATGGCGGTTTAGAACCGTGGAAATATAGAAGGGATAACCTTGACCCGGACAGAGCCATCTTAACAGGTAAAGCTGGTGGACATTTGCGCAATGGCATCCACTTTAGGGCTATTGGCCACTCAATATTAATTGGCGTAAATGGCCCGGCTGCTGAATATGCTGATATACATAATTCAGGCGGTACAACTCATCCAAGACTAACGGCAAAAATGAGAGCATGGGCATGGGCGATGTATAAATCAACAGGCCGCATAAAGTACAAAGCTTTGGCAATTACCAATAAAACTACCACGGATTCACCATTGACAATTCATATCCCACAACGTAGGTTTATTGGTAACTCAATACCATTAAGAACTAGGTTAGAAAAGTTAATTGCACATCAATTGCAAGAAGCTATTAAAAGAAAATAAATTCATTAAAACACTCATAAAATGACACCAGTAAACATCTTAGCCATTTATCGTTTAGTACGTGAAACCGTTGGCATTAAACATATTGATATTTTTAACCAGCAATACATCAAGCCAACTGATAAAATAAGTTGGGCAATGCCTGCCGTATTTATTGAGTTTGCACCCATTAGCTGGGACGGTGAAAACGCAGGTATGAAAACAGCCTCAGCCGCCCGAATTAGATTACACTGTGTGGTAGCTAAAATTAGCGATACGGCCAACATTGATTTAGTCGCCCAGGAGGAGACTCAAAACAAAGCATTAGATGCATTTACTTTTAGTGGCAAAGTACATTTAGCTGTACAAGGAAAAGAGGCGGGAAACTATGGTTTATTTGATAAGGTGGGCAATATTGATGACCATAATCACAAAGGTTTTATAGTTGAAATCATTGAGTATAAAGCAAGGCTTACCGATGACACTGCATTCAACAAACGAAACTGGATTGAAAAGAATTTACTGGATATGAGTGCCACTGGTACGTTTAAAGAATTTGAAGTATTAGAAGAAGATGAATTACCTTTGCCATCAGAAGAGTTATAATAAAAAAAGCCACTTCATGAGTGGCTTTTTTGTTGATTTAAACTTGGTTCTATTGCTTTATAAAGTTTCCACTTTCTGTTCCATCAATCTTATAAATATACATCCCACTTGGTAATTTAGCAGCATTGTAAGTACTGTAACCATTGCTAATATATTTATCTATCAATATTCCAGTAGTATTATAAACTTCAATTGTTGAATTAGCACTAGATGGGATTAATATTAAATCGTTTGTGGGGTTTGGATAAGCTAAACTTTTAGTTGATTCTAATTCATCAACTGGTTTAATACCTTGCAATGTTCCTGCAAGGCTATAAACGTAGCTTGTATTTATTACTGTTGTGCCATTAATTATATAATCCCTAATAATCATTTTTGTTCCTGATGTAGTATTTATCACTACAGGATATGACAAACTTGTAGTAGGTTTAGTAAAAAATGCGTTACCACTTTCATCGTATATCTTTACATAATTTGGAGCTGTATTATTATATACAAGTATTTCAAATTGATTATCTAGGTTAAATAATTTTCGTGAAACATTTCCAATAGCTGTTGAACCATCAGTTGTATTCAAAACAATTGTTTTAATCAAGCTATGTCCAGAATCATAAATTCTAACAGTCTTAGTAGGTTCATCATAACCATAATAAACAAATTCAGTATCAGAAGTTTTTGCTATACTAATACCAGCATTGTTATACGTATGCTCCAACGTTTGCGAATTTGCTTTTAGCCCAGCAAACAATAGGCCTATTAATAATATTTTTTTCATGTTGTTTGTTTTAATTGTTTATCAAATCTACTACTTTTTATTTACAAAAAAGCCCCACTATAAAATCAGTAGGGCTCTAGGATTTTATCTAATGACTTGTACTATGATGTACTGGATACTATTCTACCAATAGTTGTTTCACTTAAACCAAACTGTTCACTAAGCTCCTCCAGTATAGCTTGGTGAGTAAATTTTTGCCTTCCTTTTGGCGTGGTGATTTTATGCAAGGCAGCATAAGCAGCTCGTATTTTATCGTGTCGCTTTTGCTTGTTGGTTCTAGCTGTTGTTATGGCTTTGCTGCGGCTGGCTTTCATGCAAATAATTGGTGTATGGTGGTGTTACAAGTGTTTATTATCAATCTTTCGTAACTCATATCTTTATAATCAATTCCAAAGTAATTAAACAAAGCTAGTGCCTCCACTGGTTTTAATGTAAGGTTTTTACTGTTGTTTTCTAATCTGTTTCTTACTTTTTTAAATACCTCCTTTAAAATATAAATGTCCATTTTATGGCGCATTGGCAATGCTTTAATATCAATTGTTATATGCGCATACAATACATTATTCAAAGCTTGTAATTGTGTTAAAGTCATTTTAAACTTAATGTTTTCCATATAGCTTAATCTTGTTGCTTTCTTAAATAGAATGGTAACCAAACCTTTTGAACCACCCCAATTATTTTGGCCAGTTCCTTTGCATCATAATCATTTATCTTTTTACTCCAGTGCTGTTCTAAGGTAGTATTAATTCTTTCCATATCGCTCTTAAGAAACTACGCGGAGAGAGTCCATTGAGACATGATCTTTGACAGGTTGGTTATAATAATTAATTAGTAGGATAAAATAAGATGATAAACTTGATGGAATGAACTATCATTTGGGGGACCATTGGACCATATAGTAAGGCTGTTCGAATTTGCCAGTAGTCCACATATTAAGAAGCCAGAAAAAGGTAGCAATTATCCAGATGTTGTCGAAAAGACAAAGAAACGCCTTGTGCTCGAAGATCCACTTGTGAAATTCAAGCAAGTTGAACAAGATCAAAGGGATGAGGATAAGGAAATATAAGACGAAAGAAAATGCATAGGTGACACCTAATACAAATCCCAGAGCGAATGTTATAGTGAGCGGTACAAGCACAGTTGAGAATTTGGTTATTTTCTTCATCATCCTGACCGTTCCTGTGTCGTCATCGCCCAGCACTTGAGATTTATATATGGATTGTTCGAAAGCCTAGCTTGACTACATGTTTGCTTATTATTTGTTTTTCTTCTCTTCCTTGCCTTATTTGCTATCCTAGTAGTTAGTTCCATCTGGGTCCAGGTTGCCGGAGAAAAGTCTAACACCGGTCACAATCAGGATGATCAGTACCGTAACAAACCACATGAAAATCGTACCCCTCTGCACATTTGTAAACTGGGCAAGGCTTACAAAACTGGGGACACCCAGATGAACCGTGGTATTAGTGGTGGACATTGCTGATAAAATTTTGAATTATAAGAACTTATCT
>DAORKI010000111.1:0-11495 GCA_035439485.1 Bacteroidia bacterium | reverse complement strand
TTTAGTAAATCCAATAGGCCTATAGGAATTGGACTTTTTGAGGGACGACTAATTATGCTAGGGTAAATACCGATACAACTTGAAATTGGCACAATTAGGCAATCCCACCATAGGACTAAATTGAAAGTTTCATCGGTATAATTTCATTTGATGTTTTATATCTTAATTTAATTGATTCCACCATAATGGCGGCAACTATGGTGTAATATAGTATAGCGGCTTTATCCGTGTCCAAAAAATTGTTGAAAAAAGCATGTAAAATATAGGTACTAAACCCAAAAAATAATATTAAAATTTTTATTTTTAAATGAGCTTCATGGCTATAAGTATAAATTTTAAATGCATGATATATCACAGTTAATATACCTAGTAAATATACTATAAAACTAAAAATACCGCACTCCGAGAGCAATAAAAGGTATTCCGAATGTGCTGTTCCTCCTTTCCCTTTTTTAACATTAAAAGCACTTGTAACACTAATACGCGTCATCTCACTTTTTTTTTGATAACTTAAATATTCAAATTGGTAAGTTCCTGGCCCATATCCTAAATAAGGCTTATCAATAAACATACGCCATGCGCACGACCATCTATTTAACCTTTCTGCATTGGATTGATCATTTGATATATTAATGACTGATTTCGTTTGTTGTTCAAGGCTGGCATTTTTTGCATTCGAATCTGCTTTATTTTGTTTGAGATTTTCTGTTATCTCAGCCTTAAAAATGATAATGCTCCCTATTGTGGTTAAAATTAAAAGCACCAATGTTTTAAATTTTAATCCAAAATATATCGAAATGCTCAACACAAGTGAAATAACAAAACTTATCCAACCCGCACGACAATAGGTCAAAAATAAAAATAAAATCAAGCAACATGCGATACCACCGATCCAAAATTTTTGATAAAAATTTATATCCAACTTTTTTGCGTAAACAAAGGCAAATAATGGAAATGGTATAATCATAGCCAAACACGCACTATAAATGGTGTGATCAGCATAAAATGGTTCAGTAACAGTACCGCTGATATCCTTAGAAAAACTATAAAAGCTATGTTTGAAAAAAATTATTATTCCAATAATAAATATAGAAAACAAATAGGTTTTTAAAACCCTAAAATGGTTTAAGTGATTCTTTAAATACAAATCTGAGGCAAGAGCAAAAAACACAATTATATAACACGATTTAAGCAATACACTTTTTATAGAAACAATAATCATCGAAGAGTTTAGGACAGAAATATACTGTAAAATCAGGCCAATGATGAGGAATAAAAAAATGGGATGTTTGAGTATTTTTATAGATATTTTATAGCCAAATAAAATTTTTAGAGCAAAGGCAAGCGCAATAATGGCTTCAATGGGCTCAGAGGGAATGAGCAAATTTATTTCTGAGTCAAATATGGTTTGATTGCTTGAAATCGGAATCACAAATACCATCAACAAAAAAAAATGGGCAAGGCTGGTTTGTGAAAGTAAATATGAAGATGCTAAAATAGTTACTATAGTAATGAATGGTAATAAGTAATTGGATGCCACCAATGCCAATAAAATGCCTGCGAGCAAAAATAACAGCAACGCTTTTGCAAACCCTACAATATCTTTTTTTGGTATGTTTACAGCAATCATTTTACTATTGAATATACTCCTTTTTTAAAGTTAAAATTCTATCTCGGGCAACAATAATAAAGCTTGAAATTACTATCGAAGCAAATATGGTAATGAGCACAATGACGCTCCTTTTTGGGGCATACTTTTTATCAGGAATTTGTGCTGGTGTTATCACGTATGCATCTGCTATCTTTGTATTTAACGACTGTATAGCTTGCTCATAACTGTCCTTTAAAGAATAAAACCTCGAAAGTTTATCTTCATAATCAAATAGTAACTCTAACAATTCTTCGTTTTGATCATTTCTAAATTTCGAAATATAATCTCTTAAATCAATTTGTGCCTTTATTCTTTCAGCATATTTTTGTTTGGTGAGCGTGTTGTAATTAAGGGTGATGTTTCCGTTTATTTTTTGCATCTCTTCACCAATGTTTTCCAATTCCTTTGAGGAGCTTAAAATATTCTGCTGCATGTTATCCAAGGCTTCTATTAAATTTTGTTTCAAAATAAATGATTTAACTTTGTCACCTACTTTTATTATTTGATTGCAAATTTCTGCTGCCAACTTTGGATCTTCATCAAATACTGTAATTGAAATTGAATTGTAACGAGTTCTTTCTACTTTAATATTTTCATCATACAATTTATTTAGTTTAAATTGCTTATTGTCTTCATCGGGCTCAATATTGTAATGGCTTGTTAAATCAAAACCTTTAATAATTGAGTCTCTAAGCATCGAACTTTTTAATATCTGTATATGTTCATCAATTTCTTTGTCAGCACCAAACCTTAAATCATACTCAGCAATTAATTTAGCCGAATAGGTGGCAGGTGGGTAAATGATGGCTTCTGCCTTAAATATTGGAGGCATAAATATGGGAAAAGTAACAATGGTTGCTATTAAGGCAGCTAACACCGTAACACCTAATATCACTTTTCGCCAGTTATAAAGCAATATAATTGGAATTGAATTTTCTTTTTCAGTTTTCATTAAAATTTTAAAATCGATGAAAACAAACCTACATTATTTTTTTGAAACAACAATTTGGACCGTGTTTTGTTAGAAATTTAAAACTAATCAAGAATATTTATTCGTATTAAATAAAAAGCTAATTTTGCCGCGCAAAAACTAAATAAAAAATGGCAGCTAAAACAGACGTATTTCAACATCCCGATTATTACTTAATGGATGAATTATTAACAGATGAACATAAATTAATTCGTGATACTGCAAGAGCTTGGGTAAAAAAAGAAGTATCACCCATTGTAGAAGATGCTTGTCAAAAAGCTGAATTCCCTAAACAATGGATTAAAGGATTGGCTAGTATTGGTGCCTTTGGACCATATATCCCTGCTGAATACGGAGGTGCTGGTTTAGACCAAATCTCCTATGGTATTATCATGCAAGAACTCGAAAGAGGTGACAGCGGATTAAGAAGTACGGCCTCTGTGCAAAGCTCTTTAGTAATGTTTCCAATTTATAGCTACGCTACTGAAGCCCAAAAAATGAAGTACTTGCCAAAATTAGCATCAGGTGAAATGATGGGCTGTTTTGGATTAACTGAGCCTGACCATGGCTCAAATCCAAGTGGGATGATTACAAATATTAAAGATAAGGGTGATCATTACTTACTTAATGGTGCAAAAATGTGGATTTCAAACTCTCCTTTTGCTGATATAGCTGTAGTTTGGGCTAAAGATGAATCTGGTACTATTAGAGGAATGGTGGTTGAACGTGGTTGGGAAGGATTTACAACTCCCGAAACTCATGGTAAATGGAGCTTAAGAGCAAGTGCAACAGGTGAATTGGTGTTTGATAATGTTAAAGTTCCTAAAGAAAATGTTTTCCCAGACATTAAAGGTTTAAAAGGACCTTTGAGTTGCTTAAATAGTGCAAGATATGGTATTGCTTGGGGAGCTATTGGAGCTGCAATGGATTGTTATGATTCGGCACTTCGTTATGCTAAAGAAAGGGTTCAATTTGGAAAACCTATTGCTGCTTTTCAATTAACACAAAAAAAATTAGCCGAAATGATAACTGAAATTACCAAAGCTCAATTACTTACGCACCGTTTAGGGGTACTTAAAAATGAACATAGAGCAACTCCAGCTCAAATTAGTATGTCAAAAAGAAACAATGTGCACATGGCTTTAACCATTGCACGTGAAGCTCGTCAAATTCATGGAGGTATGGGAATTACTGGTGAATACCCTATTATGCGTCATATGATGAATTTAGAAAGTGTAATTACCTATGAGGGAACACATGACATTCATTTATTGATTACAGGAATGGACATTACTGGAATAAGTGCCTTTGAGTAAATTATTTAATAACTTTAATTGATATATTTATATTTTTCATTAAGTTTGTCATAGATTTTAACCTAAAACAGTAAACATGAATACAAATAAATTTTATACATTTCTTATTGTTGCCTTATTAACCCTTTTTAACCAAGCATTTGCTCAAAGAAATAAAGCCGATAGGCCTTTAGATGGATTTAACTACGATGTAAAAATTACTGTTGAAGCTCAGGCTAAGCCAACTAAACCTATGAAAGATGATCTTTCATTCAAAGGCAGTAAAATGAAGTCTAAAGCTTTAGCAGAAAAATATAATTTTAAAGCAGGCGAATTTACAGCAACGGTCGATTCATCTAATGCCGAAGAAGTAGTAATCACCTTTGATGCTGTAATGAATGGAGAAACTGCTGATGATGTGCTTACATGGCACGGAACTGTTACCGGTGAAGATATTGAAGCTAGTGCCATTTGGACCAAAAAAGGTAAAACTAAAAAAAGTTTTGCCATTGTTGGACTGCAGAAAAAGAAAAAATAAAATCCAAAATTTTTATATAAAACCAGCTTCAAAAGAGCTGGTTTTTTTATTTTAACCCGCTCAATAATGTTATTTCAAATCATAAATACTAATTTTGCATGTAGTATGTAATTTGTTTTACCTTTGCATGCTAAATTCAAAATCGAACTATGCAAACAAGGTCAATGACCGGTTTTGGGAAAGCCAAAATTAATGTAAAGAATAAACAAATTGTTGCTGAAATAAAATCAGTAAATAGCAAACAACTTGATTTAAACTTGCGCTTGCCTCCATCTCTACGCGATATGGAAGTGGAGTTCAGAAATATGATTGCAGAAGTCGCTGAGAGAGGAAAGGTAGAAGTTAATTTATACTTTGATGGCGAAAACTCTGACCGAAAAATGGTCTTAAATAAACAACTTGCCAGTAACTACTACTCGGAACTTGCTATTTTTGCAAATGATGTTAATGCGAATACTTCCAATTTATTAGCCTTAGTTATGAATTTACCTGAAGTATTTAAACAACAAATTGATGTGGCAGGTGATGATGAAATTAAAAAAATTAAAGCACTCATCAATACTACTTTAGTCGAATTTAATGCTTTTAGAAAATCAGAAGGATTAACTTTAGGCAAAGAACTTGAAAAACGTATTCAGTTAATTTTGGCAGGTTTAAAAAAAATTGAACAAGCCGATGGTAAAAGACTAAAATTAATTAAAAACCGTATCCGAAAAGAGTTGAATGAGGTTGTGGTCAAAGATAAAATTGATCATAATCGTTTTGAAGAAGAGTTAATTTATTATGTCGAAAAAATGGATATTACTGAGGAAAAGGTAAGATTAAAAACACATTGCGATTACTTTTTAAATACCTTAAAGGAAAAATCTTCAGGACGCAAACTAGGTTTTATTTCACAAGAAATTGGTCGCGAAATTAATACCATTGGCTCAAAAGCAAATGATGCTCCAATTCAAAAAATTGTGGTGCAAATGAAAGATGAACTTGAAAAAATTAAAGAACAGTTGATGAATATTTTATGAGCAACAAGTTTATGCATTCTGGCAAGTTAATTATCTTTTCAGCACCGTCTGGGGCGGGAAAAACAACTATTGTACATCACATTTTATCAAAATTTAAAGAAATCGAATTTTCAGTCTCGGCCTGCAGTCGTAAAAAAAGAACTGGCGAAAAGGATGGAAAAGATTATTATTTCTTGGGCGTAAATGGCTTTAAAGAAAAAATTAAACAAAATGCTTTCTTAGAATGGCAAGAAGTGTACGAAAATCATTTTTATGGCACACTCAAAAGCGAAATTGAACGAATTTGGGCCAAAGGTCATCATGTTATTTTTGATGTAGATGTGATTGGTGGGCTTAACTTAAAGAAAATTTTTGGTGATAAAGCTTTGTCAATATTTGTAAAAGCACCCTCAATCAAAGATTTAGAGGCTCGCTTAAAATTAAGAGATACCGAAACTCCAGAAAGTATTGCCCGCAGAATGGCAAAAGCAGAAAAGGAAATGGCTTATTCTGCCGAATTTGATTATATTTTATTAAACGATGATATGCAGCAAGCATTGAATGATGCTGAACAACTGGTGGCCGATTTTATTTTAGGTTAGCAAAGGTTCTAGAATAAATAATAAATCAATTTCTTTTTAATTAAGTTTTGCAGAGCGTAATTGTTAAGTCAAGAAAAGAAAGCACGCTTGAAGTATACTTTAATTCAAATTCGAGATTTCAAGATTAAATAAATTATACGAAAGTGAAATGGTCTTTAGACCATTTCAAACTGAGGTAAATGCCGATGATCATTTGTTAGACCAAATTTATTTGGTCTATTACAAATATCATATCGGTATAAATCTCCCACAACTCAATTTTGGTGCACAATAAATGCTTTTATGTGAAGATGAAATTGAGCTAAATATATGTTTATTTGTTAAATTATAGAATTATCGTTTTATTAGACTAACGAAATTATACAGAGTGGCGTAGTAAATAGCAACAAATTAATTTTTTATGATATTAGTTGTTATATTTAATATAATTTATTTCCTTTGAAACTTCTTTAATTTGCAAATTATGAAAAAAATTTATTTCTATTTTGTTGTTATTCTAACTTCAATATTGATTAATTTCGAAAACGCAAACGCTACACACGTAGCAGGGGCTGATATTTCTTATGTTAATATTGGTTTAGATTCCTTTTTAGTTACAGTTAATATTTTCGAAGATTGTGGGGGTTCGGCAACGGTAGGTGCTAATATCACTGTCGCTTTTGTTGATGGTTGTAATGGTAACTCCTTTAATACTACTTTTCCTCAAACTTCTGTTTCAGAAGTTTCTCAATTATGTGCTTCCGAACAGCCAAACAGTACTTGTAATGGGGGAAGTTTACCTGGAATGTTGCAAAAGGTATATCAAAAAGTAGTGGTACTAACTCATTGTAATGCTTGGAAAATTACTTGGGGTATTGCAAATAGAAATGCTTCTGTAAATTTAGACCCCCCTGGAAATACTTTATACTTCGCTGTAAATGCTTCCCTTAATAATGATGATGCTCCTGATAATAATTCTCCCGAATTTAATGCCCAACCTATCCCTTATGTATGTGCTAACCAATTGGTAAATTATAGCTTTGGGGTGAGTGAAACTGATGGTGACTCCCTTGTTTATAGCTTTGCCGATCCGCTTGGTGGTTCGCTAGCTGCACCTACTATATTAACTTACCAACCTGGTTATACTACTACACAACCTCTTCCTGGTATAACAATCGATCCTAATACTGGTTTATTAATATTTACTCCAACAGTAATAGGAAGCTTTGTAGTTGTTGTTATGGTTGAAGAATATCGAAATGGGAATTTAATAGGTTTCGTTAAAAGAGATATTCAATTCGTTGTTCGATCATGCATCAACACAGCACCTGATATTAATGCAGGTGAAATAACCAACCTTAATGGAGATGCAGTTCAAACTAGCCCTTTTACCATTGAAATGTGTGAAGGTAACACTTTTTCATTCACCTCTACTTTCACCGACCAAGACCCACTTGATACATTAACTATTATCTCTAATATTTCTACAGTTTTACCAGGTGCTATAGTAACCACCAACGGTATTAATCCATTAGTAGTGGATATCTCATGGACTGCTCCTCCGGGATCATCTGGACAAAATAACTCATTCGCTGTTACTGTTAGTGATGGTGCTTGCCCTATCCCTGGTATACAAAATTTCGTTTATAGTATTGAAGTGGTTCCCTCTACATTTATTATACCAAGCACAGCTGTTATTTGTGGAAATGATAGCGTGCAATTACAAGCTATTGGAGGCTCAGATTTTATATGGTATGATTTAAATGGGAATCAAATCGTTGCAAGTCCTGAATTTTCTTGCAATAATTGCCCTAATCCTGTTGTAAAGCCTACTGTAACAACGTCTTATGTTGTTATAAGTAATTTAAGCAGTACTTGTGTCAATACCGATACAGTGGTTGTTTCAATTGCCCCTGATTATACTGCAACAGCTACTGTTAGTGATACAGTAATCTGTGCTGGATCAACTTTGCAATTTGATGTTCAAACATCAAGTCAAGGTGCTCCGTATACTTACAGTTGGTCCCCTGCAGCATTGTTTTCTAATCCAATAGCTTCAAATCCAACTGCTGCGCCAACTAACTTCGGCATGCAAACTGTTGTTGTAAATGTAACCAGTACGCAAGGTTGTTTAAGGTCTGATACCATCAGTTTCAACGTGGTACCTGCACCTATATTTACAATTCAACCTTATGGTCCTTATTGTTCAAATGCCCCAATTGTTGACTTAGAATATAGTGTACCGAACCCTAATTATATAGAAAACTGGGTTGGAACAGGTATTGTTGATGCTACAACTGGTACTTTTAACCCAGGTTTAGCGGGAGTAGGTTCTCACAATATTTCACTTACACTTTCTGTTCCAGGTGGAGCATGTACTGCAAATCAATCAATTACTATCAATGTTCTTGATTCTCCTGATGCAACTTTATTCGCAACTGATTCAGTTTTTTGTAGTACTGACGCGGCTATTCAATTTAATACAGCAACAGTTGGTGGGGTATGGTCATCTAATCCATCAGGTTTTGTTACTGCAGGAAACTTTAACCCAGCTACTGCTCCAATTGGTATAACTGAATTAATATATTCCTTTAGCGGTACTTGTCCCGCCTCCGATACAATTGAAGTCCTTGTAAATCAAACGCCTCAGCCACCTTTAATGGTCCAAAATCAAATTAATTGCGAAGGAAATTCACTCCCATTTGGTGCAATTACAGCTACTGGTGTCAATGGTGGAATTATCTCTTGGTATGGAAATGCACAGCTAGATGAAGTGTTGAATAATGGTAACACATTATTTGGTGATGTTTCTACCAGTGGTATTGTATATGCTACCGATTCAATTAATGGATGTGTAAGTAACTCTTCATCTTTGACAATTACATTTAACCCTTCACCTACCGCGTTATTCTCAGTAAATCCACCTAACGGAAATGGTATAACGCCATTAATCGTGAGTTTTACCAATGGTTCAACTAATTTTGATACATATAGCTGGAATTTCGGTGATTCCACTGCTTTAGACACAACTAATCTAAATGTAGCCCATACATATACTGAAGGTGGGATTTTTAGAGTAATTTTAACAGTAAATAATTTGTTTGGCTGTACCGATACCATGGGTTTCACCATAATCGCACTCGAAGAAACAGTTATTCCAAATGTTTTCACACCAAATGGTGATAGTAACAATGATGAGTTTTATTTTAAGATTGATCCAAATAGTATCAGCACCTTTAAAGCTATCATCTTCGATAGATGGGGCAAAAAAGTTACTGAGTTTGGAAATGTAAAAGATAGATGGGATGGAGGTAATTATCCAGCTGGAACATACTATTACACCATTGAAGCAACTGATATAAATAATCAGCCACTCAAACACACACATGGATACTTCAAAATGATGAAGTAAAAAAAAAGGACATATCTTACTGATATGTCCTTTTTTAAATTAGCTCTCTTCAATAGCATTGATGATTATCCAGAATAGCATTATTTCCCATCAAAAACCAATAAATGAACATTGTAATTACGGGTAGCTCAAGAGGTATTGGTTTTGAGCTGATGAAAAAATTTATTTCAGTTCCAAATAAACAGTACACTGTATATTCACTTTCAAGAAACATTAAAGAACAAAGTCAATTATCAAAATTGCATGAAAATTTATGCCCAATTAAATGCGATATTACTAACCTTGCAGAGTTAGAGAATGCACTAGGACTTATCAAACAAAAATGCAAAACAATTGATATTATAATTAATAATGCTGGTCTACTTTTGAATAAGCCTTTTCTTGAAATTAATAGTCAAGAAATTGATGATGTATTTAACACCAACTTTAAATCGCCTTTTTTCATTATTAAACAACTTTTCTCAGAACTAAATAATTCTGAAATAGCACATATTGTTAATATCAGCTCAATGGGCGGATTTCAAGGTGCACAAAAGTTTTCTGGATTGTCTGTATATAGCAGTTCGAAAGCAGCGCTGGCTTGTTTGTCAGAATGCTTAGCTGCCGAGTTTAAAGCTACTCCAATTAAAATTAATACCTTATGCATTGGTGCCGTCCAAACTGAAATGCTAACTGAGGCATTTCCTGATTATGTTGCCCCAGTATCAGCCTCGCAAATGGCAGAATTTATCTTCAACTTTGCTTTGAATAATTATAAGTTAATGAATGGAATGATTATTCCTGTAGCTTTAAGTACTCCGTAAATAAAAATATTTATTTGAACTTCAACAAGTTAGAAAATATTTTAAAAAAATATTACCTCTAGTGTTTGTAATTAAGAAAATGGTAGTACATTTGCACTCCCGTTTCAGACACGTTCTTTGTAAAGGGAAGGAATAAAAATAATATCACAATTACAATATTCCTTTATCAGCAAATAGTTTTAAGATTTGTAAAAAAATCAAAAAAAATAAAATAAAATTTGCAGATTAAAAAAAAGGTTGTACTTTTGCACCCCCGTTAAACAAAGAGATATTGTTTTTCAGGATTAAAAAAGTAATTAAGTTCTTTGAAAATATTGAAGCAAGCAAAGTGTAGAAGGAAAGTAGAAATTAAAATTTCTAACAAACAACAAATCCTAAATTAATTCTTCCTAAGATAAAACTAGGAATACAATCAAACTTACAATGAAGAGTTTGATCCTGGCTCAGGATGAACGCTAGCGGCAGGCTTAATACATGCAAGTCGAGGGGCAGCACGAATAGCAATATTTGGTGGCGACCGGCGCACGGGTGCGTAACACGTATACAACCTACCTATAACAGGGGGATAGCCTTTCGAAAGAGAGATTAATACCCCGTAATAAATTGAGTGGCATCACTTGATTTTGAAAGCTACGGCGGTTATAGATGGGTATGCGTCCTATTAGCTAGTTGGTGAGGTAACGGCTCACCAAGGCGACGATAGGTAGGGGATCTGAGAGGACTAACCCCCACACTGGTACTGAGACACGGACCAGACTCCTACGGGAGGCAGCAGTAAGGAATATTGGACAATGGTGGCAACACTGAACCAGCCATGCCGCGTGCAGGATGACGGCCCTATGGGTTGTAAACTGCTTTTGTACGGGAAAAAACCCTCGTTCGTGAACGAGGCTGATGGTACCGTAAGAATAAGGATCGGCTAACTCCGTGCCAGCAGCCGCGGTAATACGGAGGATCCAAGCGTTATCCGGATTTATTGGGTTTAAAGGGTGCGTAGGCGGATTAATAAGTCAGTGGTGAAAGCCTGCAGCTTAACTGTAGAATTGCCATTGATACTGTTAGTCTTGAGTATATTTGAAGTGGGCGGAATGTGCAGTGTAGCGGTGAAATGCTTAGATATTGCACAGAACACCAATTGCGAAGGCAGCTCACTAAACTATAACTGACGCTGAGGCACGAAAGCGTGGGGATCAAACAGGATTAGATACCCTGGTAGTCCACGCTGTAAACTATGATTACTCGAT
>DAORKI010000110.1:0-11570 GCA_035439485.1 Bacteroidia bacterium | reverse complement strand
TAACTTAAAGTTTCTTCACAAACTTGCACAAAATAACAATGGTTTGATCATTGATTTTACCTTCAATTTGTTCGGGATTATCGTGTACTAATTTTATTTTTTTAACCACCACACCTTTTGAAGCAGTGAAATTAGTTCCTTTCACATTTAAAGCCTGAGTAAGCACAACATTGTCACCATTTTCCAATAAATTGCCGAAAGCATCTTTGTGCACATCTGCCACTTGAAATGCGCTCATTGCCCAATCTATAACACCTTCATCAATATCAACATTATTTAATACGCTGCTCACCCAGTCTTCATTTTTGTATTGTTGCATGATTCGATAGCTAAGTGCTTGAACGCTTGGTTCAGGGTTCCAAATGCTTCCTTCTAAACAACGCCAATGAAATGATGCATCGGTATTGTCTATTGATTTTGCACAAGTTTCACAAATGGCTACTTGGTTTTCTATTTGATCATCGTTTTTGGGGCTAACGGTGTATTCAATGCTTGCATTTTCTGCATTGCAAAGTTCACAAAGTTCTCCATTTCTTTGCTTTAATTGATTACTTATTGACATTCTTATATTGAGTTTTGGGGCCCAAAAGTAACAATACATTCAAAACTATTATTTTAAAATTTACTCTATTGCTAAATTTTCTTCAACCCAATCACCATGCTCTTTAATGAGATCGATTAAAGCTTCAACAGCATTTTCGCTGGCTATGTTTTTTTTAACTACCTGTTTTCCTTTATATAGGGTTATTTTTCCTACACCAACTCCAACATAACCATAATCAGCATCAGCCATTTCGCCTGGTCCATTGACAATACATCCCATAATACCAATTTTTACCCCTTTAAGATGCTGTGTTCTTTTTCTGATTTTTGCTGTTGTTTCTTGCAAATCAAACAAAGTTCGTCCGCAGCTCGGACAAGAAATATATTCGGTTCTTGAAATTCTTGTTCTTGTGGCTTGTAAAATACCAAATGTTACGCTGTTTATGCTTGCCAAGGCTCCACAGTTTTCGGCTTTAAGCCAAGTCCCGTCACCAAAACCATCTAGCAACAAGGCACCAAAATCGGTACTTGCATATAACTGCAATTTAGCTTCTTCAAGGTCTTTATAGTTACGTTTTATCACCACAGGTAAATTACAACCCAATGCCAATAATTTTGTTATTAAAGCTCTTTGTTCAGCCATGCCATTTGTGGAAAATGTATCAACAATTAGGACCACTGATTTTATTTCTTTTATAGCAGAAATAAATTCATCACTCAATGAGTTAATTTCTACAGCCACAAAATTTATAGTATCACTAATTTTATTGGCTGAAAATATTTCGTTTGCACAAAAAAGTGGGTAATTTCTGGTGCGATCAGCATTTTTTAGCCAAATATCATGGTTAAGAATAATACCTAATGTTCCTGGAATTTCAAAATCAACTGATTGATTGCCAGTATAAATGTAATCTACAGCCATGTCTGATAAATTCCATTTGTCTAATGCTACTGAGTATTGATAACCAACACTAAAAAGAGTAGCTGGGTTAATTTCTGCTTTGTTACTTAAATCTGCTATTATTCTTGGAACATTTCCAGCCCCAAAGTTTATTACTTCAATACTCTTTCTTTTATTGTATTCAAAAGGTGAATAATATGACTTAGTTTGTTCTTCAATATATTTAAAGTTGGTGTGGTATTCATTAGGCTTTCTTGGAGTATATCTGTTCACTAAAGCCAAAGCAACTGGAGCTTCAAACTCAGGATCCTCGGTTAACGAAACTCTCACTGTATCACCAAGTCCATCTTCTAATAGTGTTCCAATGCCAACAGCCGATTTAATTCTACCGTCCTCACCTTCACCAGCCTCGGTAACACCTAAATGCAAAGGGTAATTCATTTTGTTTTCAATCATTTTATTCACCAACAGCCGATAAGCTTGCACCATTACTTTAGGATTGCTAGCTTTCATTGAAAGAACAATATTATAGTAATTTTCTTCCTCACAAATTCTTAAAAACTCCATGGCGCTTTCTACCATTCCTAATGGCGTATCGCCATACCTACTTAGGATACGATCACTTAAAGAACCATGATTTGTACCTATTCTCATTGCTGTTCCATATTCTTTACAAATTTTAACTAGTGGTGTAAACCTAGCTCTAATACGCTCCAACTCTGCCTGATAGGTGTAATCATCATACGCTATAACTTCAAATTTTTTCTTATCGGCATAGTTGCCGGGATTTACTCTTACTTTTTCCACTATACGAGCTGCAAGTTCTGCAGCATTTGGGGTAAAATGTATATCAGCAATTAATGGTGTATTGTATCCTTTGGCACGTAGCTCTTTTTTTATTGTCTCTAAGTTTTTAGCTTCATTTAAACTTGGAGCAGTTATTCTAACATAATCACAACCACTTTCAATCATTCTAATGGACTGAGCAACAGTGGCGGCTGTATCCATGGTATCAGTAGTAGTCATACTTTGAATTCGAATGGGATGATTTGATCCTAGTGGAATGTCTCCTATTTTTACTTCACGTGTTAAAAATCTTGAATATGATGTTAGACTATTACAATACTTGTCTTTTAATTCCATTGTTAATATTGAAATTTAATTATTGTGTATTGAACACAAAATACATGAATAGGTTTATTTAATTATAGATATGTAATTCATTTCCGTTGAAACTAACCTGATAAGCTTGTAAAGGAGCAGATGCAGGGCTTTTGACAACTGATCCATCAGTTAATACAAATTCTGACATACAACAACTATCAATAGCTGTTATTTGAGAAGTTGTAACTTCAACTTGTCCGCAAGTGTTTTCTGTATCATAGGTGCAATGCCTATCATAAGCCACAAACTCTTCATTTGAACGTCTATAAACAATTATTCCACGTGATCCGCCATTTAAATAAACCCATGCGCCAGGGGTGTTTATTTTATTAAAATTGGGGTCAGAAGGATAAATATAAATGTTGACAGGAACATAAGGAATAACAGAGTTTTTGCGCTTTTTACACCCAAGTTGCAATATGGAGCATGTGATTAATATAAGACCAACGATTTTAAAATTCATGTACTATTAATTCTTTTGACAAAGGTAATGGAAAAAGTGTTAAGGTAGGCTAGTAAGCCAATCTTTAGCACAGGAATATTGCAACCTTAATGGAAGTACAAATTCAATTTTATGATTTTAAAATTATACCGATTACACTTTCAATATAGTCTAATTGCGGCCACGCCTTATTGTACTAGTTTCAAGTTGTATCGGCATTAACCATTGTAATTTATTAAATAGCTTTGGGCTATTTAATAAATACAATTGGTATTACCTAGCCACTATGAGTCTTTGATTGTAAACTCCTTGAGGAGTTTGCACAGAAATAACATATACACCATCACTTAAGTGTTTTGTATCAATTATTAGTGTTTGCGATAAACTTCGATTGTACTCATATACTTTGCTTCCTGTTGCATTAAATATATTTACTTGATATATTTCTTGCTTTATTGGAAAAGTGAGCTGTAATACATCAGAAACAGGGTGAGGGGAAATTGAAAAAACATTATTGCTTGGATTTGTTTCAATTGCATTTATGTTTACTGAAATGGAATCTGAAAATGAGGAGCAACCAAATGTGTTTGAAACTTGTACTGTATAATCTCCATTGATTAATGGAACATAACTAATACTTGTTGCACCAACAATTATATTATTGTTTATATACCATTGGTAGACATCGGCCATGGTAGAGGTTAGGGTAACACCGTCAAATGAAATTACAGGAGTGGTCGGTGGTGCTATTACTTCAACAAAAATACTGTTGCTATTTGTACATTGATTGTTATCTGTAACAGTAGCTGTATATGATGTATTATTAATTGGGCAAGCTGTTGGATTGTATATACTTGAGTCGTTCAATGTGCTTGTTGGGCTCCAGTTAATACTTTGAAGATTCCCTCCAACAATTGGCAATAGTGTAATACAGCTGTTTTCGCACACTGCTGTATCGGCAGTAAAACTAATTTGTGGCAATGGGTGTGCTGTAATAAAAATGCTATCTGATGAAGAACAGCCCTGTGCATCAGAAATTGTTACTACATATTCAATATCATTAATAACTGTAGCAATTGGATTCGCAATATTAGCATTATCCAAACCAGCAATTGGTAGCCATTGATAATTATAACCTGTAGGTGCATTTAATTGAACAGTTGTGTTTGTACATACGGATTGGTTGCTTCCCAAATCAATAATAGGTAATGGGATTGAATTTATTGAAATGCTATCAAGGCCAACACAACCTACAACATCGGTAATTGTTAAATAATAAGTGATGTTGTTTGTTATAATGGCTATTGGATTTGCAATATTTGGATTACTTAAGCCTAAATTTGGTGACCAGTTATAATTATAACCACTTGGTGCATTAAGTTGAAAACTTGTATTTTCACATACTACAGTATCATTGGCTAAGGCAAGTGGTAATCCGTTAGAAATTGATGCAATAAAGATATTTGAAGCTACTGGTAAACTATTGGCGCAGTTTAAATTCGATTGCATGCTCACTTGCACAGTATCTCCATCTTGCAGTGTATTTGTGATAAGTGTATTTGAATTATTGTTGATATTGCTTCCATTAATTGTCCAACTGTAAACAGGGTTAATTCCTCCGGCATAAGGTGTTGTTGTAAAAGTAATTGTACTTCCTGAACAAACTGTATTATTATTGCTGCTATTTAAAACAACACTTGGAATAAACGATGGCTGAATTGTAATAGCATAGCCATTATCTACCCCAATGGTTAATGGGTCAGATGCAACTACCCTAATTCTGTAATTATTTCCTGCCAAAGTGCCCATGGGTATAGTAACATAAATTACTCCAGATTGATATGTGTATGGTGTTGCAGTATAAGTTCCAATATTTATTGGATTGGCAAAACTACCTGTTGCGTCACTTAACTGAGCAGTAAAAACATTGTTGGCACCGTAAAAACCGCGTGCGTAATACGCCACGAATATGCTATTTCCCGCACATATTTCACTTACTGAGGTATATGTTCTGTAAATTTCTCTTTGTTCGGTTTGATGAATTACTCCGTTTAATCCGCCAACACAATAGCCATACATTCCACCATTGGTCATGCTAATGCTATTCATAGTCCAATTATTAGCCAAGCATGCTGTAGCAATGTTAGAAACATTTTTACAGCTATCTAAAGTTATACTTTGGCTTGTGCTTTTAGCAAAATAACCTACGCTATCGTTGGCAAACCACATTTCTTCAATTGCAGCATTTCCAGTAGAATTATTAGCTGCAAACCAATTTAAACCACAATCAGTTGAAAATAATATTTTACCGAATGTGCCTGCGCAATAACCTAGTGAATCGTTAGTAAAAACAATATCCTGAATACTGTTTGTAATCGATGATGTATGTACATTCCAAGTTAAACCTCCATCATAGGTGCTTTGTATTTTATTGGAGCCTGCCACAAAACCAGTATCTGTATTAATAAACCAAATTGATCTATAGGCATCTGCATCTGCTGTTTGTATTGAATCCCATGTCTCACCAGCGTCACTTGTTTTAAAAACCAATCCACCACTTGCTGAAGCAAATCCTTGATTCGAATTAATAAAACTCATATCTGTAAATCCTCTAAGAGTGTTGGTGGGCTTTAATGTCCAATGTTCTCCTCCGTCAATTGTTTTTAATATTCTGCCGCTATCACTGCATGCAAATCCAACATTATTGCTAGTAAATAATAGTTTATTAATTATGCTTGGAAAGGCTTTGGTTTGTTGAAAATAGGTAACTCCTCCATTTTCGGTTTTAAATATTTTACCCTCTTTTCCTCCTGTATAAGCCGTATCGCTATGTGTGGCAAATACACTATATAATTCCGATCCCAATCCTGATGTCATGTTTTTCCAACTTATTCCCCCATCAGTTGTTTTATTTATTTTGCCTAAATCACCTCCTATAAAACCTGTATTGTTATCGATAAAATAAATGGCGTAAAAGGTATCGTATAATCCATTTAATGTTGGATAGTTATTCCATGTTAAACCGCCATCAATTGTTTTAAAAATACCTTGTCCGCCAACAGTTAAATAGCCAATATTTATATTGGTAAAGAAAATGCGTAATATAGGATTTGTGGCTCCAGTAGTGATTGGTGACCATGTTACACCACCATCACTTGTTTTATATAAATTATTACTACTTGATATAAATCCAGTGTTGCTGTCGGCAAAAAAAATGTCATTTATTCCACCTGCACCTGTAGTAATTATGTTCCATGTATTCCCGCCATCAGTGGTTCTTAATATTTGTCCATTCCCACAAGCTACAAAACCTAAATTATTGTTAGCAAAAAATAGTCTTCTAAGCGTCACTGTAACTCCACTAGCTATTGTTTGCCATGTGCTACCACCGTTGGTTGTTTTTCTTAAAATACCATTATTTCCTATTACAAATCCATTATTAGCATCTTTAAACCAAATATCATTATTGCCCGAACCAACACCCGAACTTTGTTGCACCCAAGTTATACCTCCATCGGTTGTTTTTCTTATATCGGATGAAGCGCCTGTGAACCAACCTGTAGTTTGATTAATAAAGTGCACCGCATTTATCACACTTGTGTTTCCTGTATTCATACGAATCCAATCTTTTCCTTGGTTAATCGTTTTATACAAACCATGACTTACAGTGCAATTTCCAATACCAGTGGATTGAAAAACAGCATATCCATTATATTTATCAGTAAATGTAATATCGTTAATAGTAGTGCCAACTGGAGATATGCTGCGCCATTGTGATAAAACAATGGTAGATAATAAGGCAAAACTCAGTGTTAGTTTGAATTTCATAAAATATGTATTATTTTCATTTTGGAGTGGTCAAAAATAGCTTAATCAACCTTTAATGATGAACATTATTTGTTAATATTGATATAATTTACTAAGTTTTTGCATCAATTATACTATAATAAAAAAGCCCTCTCTTTTTGAGAAGGCTTTTCAAAGGCTAAAATGAAACTTTACTTTGAAATCATCACTTTGGTATACAAGCTTTGCGATTGGCTTTGAATGTTTATTAAATAAACACCTTCATTTAACCCAGTAGTGTCAATAATTTGAGTTTTATTCATTGTATTGATTTGTTTAATCACTCTGCCTGAAACATCTGTTATGGTAATTACACTATTTTCGTTTAAATTAATAATGCTTATGCTTTCCTTTGCAGGATTTGGATAAACAGAAATTTCATTATTGTTTTTATTGTTAAGACCAACAACTGAAGGTTCAAGTACTAATGTATATTGACGAACAGTTGTAGCAGCAGGTGTGCCATCATCTGTAGCTGTAACAGTTAATATCAAGTTATTGCTTGCATTAAGTGGAGTATTGATATCAATTAAATATTTATGACTACCTAAGCTATATAAAGTTGTTACATTATAATCAGTAAAACTACCCATATCAAAAGTTGCCCAAGCATCTTGATTTAATTCACCAGATAACACCATCATAGCATACTGAATAGTATCGCCTGGTAATAGGTTAATAGTATCGCACATGTTGCTTACTAATATAGGATCAACATTTGTACTGTTGGTATCAGTGCATGAGTTAAAATAAAATTGTTGATCATCAAGCCAATTAATACCATCTGCATTCGCAAAAGGTCCATCATATACATTGGTAGAATCGCCAAATCGACCCATTTGAATAAATGAAGTGCCATCACCTTCATTTGCGCCAACGGTGCTAGGAGTGCCACCAAAACCATTTATACCTCCTGAAGCAGATCCTGTAGTCCAAGCCATATTATTATAACAATATCCTACATTGGTTCCTGTTGGTAAAATTGGATCATTACCATCAGTAATTATCAATTGAAAATCGTTTAATTTATCACTGGCCATTGGGAAATAACCAACATTATCCCATCTCACAATGAGGCTTGTAGGTGTAATTTTGTAATATACTAAACCACTTGCTGAGTCACGTGTGTCAACATCGCCCCAAAATGGTGCAACCATGGTGTAATTTGAACTTGGAAAAGAATCGGAAGTGAATGTAAAATATTGATTCACAAACGATACATTGCCATTGTTATTAATATAAACACTATTGTATGTTGAGCCATATAAACAAAAATTAAAAGGAAGAGCTATTATTGATGAACTTCCATCGTCATTACGATAATCAGGGGCTTGGCCAGAATTAAATGGAACTACCAAAAAAGTACTATCTAAAGGTACAATGCAATTACAAGCTGCATTTGCTTTGTTTTGTGGCGTACCCTGATAAGGAATTGTAGCCTGATTTACACTGTTTGATGGAGCTTGCAAAACATTATAGTTTCCTAATAAGTTTTGACTTTTTAGTTGTTGATAAAGTGGACTTCCAACATACACTGTATTTTGTTGAGCAAATCCAATCATACCAAACAAACCAAACGAAAGAGTAAGAATTTTTTTCATGGTTGTTTAAATTTTTAGTTATGTAAATATAATAAAAATTTTTTTATTGCTAAATTTTAAACTAGTAAGCTTCAATCTGATATAAACTTTTAAAGCAAGGCATTGCTTTTTTCAAAAAGTAATCGTGTTAACAATTAAAGTTTTATACTGATTCCATTTTCAAATTAGTCGAATTGCGGCATAGCTTTAATCTACTAATTACAAGTTGAATAAGCATTAGCCATTGCATATTTTTTGTATCCTCAATTAAATTCAAGTGGACTAAAAAATATAAGCAATTCGAATTATTTGGTTACGCTGCTAAAACAGGCAGTAAAAAATGCAAACTCATTAGTTAAAAAACATTGAAAAATTAAAATGAGTTTATTATGTTTTTCGGCAGCCAACAAAAGAGAATAGCGCTAGAAGATATGTTTTTAAAGTTCATTTAATTTGGTTTTACTTTTCTTCCAAAGGGCTTTCTTCTTCTTTTACTTTGGTTCCGTCAATCTTAAACTCTTTGTTATCCTTGTAAACTATAGTGGTATATAAAGTCCCTTCGGTATCATATTTTTTCCAATTGCCTTCCTTATTTCCCATTAAATAATCACCTTCTTCTTTGGTTTTACCATTGTAGTGGAAATAAACAAATTTACCATTTTCTAAACCATCAATATAGCTTCCTTCTTCGGCTAACTTACCATTGCCATTATAAAAAGATTTCCATTTTCCAGTTTTAACTCCGGCTTTAAACTCACCTTCATATTTCATATCTCCATCGTTACTGATCCAAGGACCTTCTTTCTCTCCATCAACAAACAATCCTTTTGTCACCACTTCACTACTATCAGTATATTCTACCATTTCGCCTTCAGGTAAGCCTCTTAAAAAACTTTCGGTGCGCAATATATTACCGCTTTCATAATACCATTTCCAATCTCCTGTTGGTTTGTTGTCTTTACCATATTTTCCTCTTTGCTCAATTTTTCCATTTTGATGATAATAAATCCACTCTCCTATTTTTTTATCATTAACATATTCACCTTCGGCTTTTAATTCACCTGTAATATAAAACTCTTTCCATTTGCCTTGTTTATAACCTTGCGCATCATAAATACCTTCTCCAATTTTGTAACCATCTTTATACAATTCACTACCCACAATTTCTCCTTCTTCATTAAATTTTCGCGTAAAGCCTTCAGGAATGCCCTCCTTAAATGTACCAGAAGTTTTCTTTTTACCCGATTCATAATAGGTGTTTTTTACATCAAGTTTAACCAATTCGGCTACATTTAATTGAAGTACACCATCTATATATTTTTCTGCCTTAGCTAAATTACCATCAGGCTCAAAAATTTTTAAATAACCATCTAATTTATCATCCCTATATCGCATCTCTTTTTTAACCACTCCATTGGCATAAAATTCTTTCCAAATGCCTTGTTTCATGCCCAATTTATCTTTGCGGTTAATTTTTTCATCGCGTGCAATAAAACCATTTTTATACATGGTTAAACTTTGTATTAAACCATCGGGTAAATATTCTTTTCCCATTCCATTTTCTTTTCCTTTATCGAATGGAATTTCTTTATAACGTATGTTTTCCTTTCTGTAAAATGCTGTTCCTTGTCTAATATCATTTACAAAAGGTTCTTCAGAAATTATATGACCAGTTTCAACATCATATACTATTTTCATCCCTTGTTTTTTTCCTTCTTTGTATTCGTAAGTTAAAGTTAATTTTCCATCTTCGTTATAAAATTTCCACAAGCTATCCAATTGAGCATCTTTTCTGTTTCCTTCCGATTTAATAATACCACTTTCATAAAAAGTTTTCCAATATCCATCAGGTTTTCCATTTTTTATAAATCCTTCACTGCTGACTCTGCCGCTGGGATAAGTGTATTTTGTAAAGCCATCTTTTATAGGTTGATCTTGCGCAAATAAATTACCTACAAATAAAGAAGCGAATAGCAATAACCCTATATATTTGTAATTAAGTTTATAATTTGCCATAAAAAAAATGTGATTCATATAATTTAAATTATAGTCCAAGCTGGGCCGATATTTCTAGCATTTTTTTAATTGACTTTTCTGCTTGATTAATCAATATTTTATCCATGATTATTTCAGGACTCTCATTTTTTAAGCAGGCAAATAATTTTTCTAATGTATTTAATTTCATATGTGGACAATCGTTACATGCACAATTATTGTTTGGTGGAGCTGGAATTAATGTTTTATTTGGAGCTCGTTTTGCCATTTCATGCAAAATTCCAGTTTCTGTTGCTACAATAAATTCATTGCTATTGCTTTTAACAACAAAATTTAACAACGCTGTTGTACTACCAATAAACTCTGCCATTTCTAGCACTGGTTCTTCACACTCAGGATGAGCAATAAGTAAAGCATTTGGATGTTGATGCTTTAGTTGTGTTATTTTTTTTGCTGAAAATATTTCATGCACCATACAACTTCCATCCCATAACAACATATTTCTGCCTGTAACTTTATTTACATAACGACCTAAATTTTTATCAGGTGCAAAAATTATTTCTTGGTCTTTTGGCAAGCTATTCACAATTTGAACTGCATTGCTACTTGTACAAACAATATCAGTTAAAGCTTTTATTTCGGCTGTACAATTAATATAACTAATTACTAAATGATTTGGATGAGCGTCTTTAAACTTTTTAAATGCATCAGGTGGACAGCTATCTGCTAATGAACATCCTGCATTTAAATCAGGTAACAATACCTTTTTTTGCGGACATAATATTTTTGCAGTTTCTGCCATGAAATGTACACCAGCAAACACAATAATATCAGCTTTTGTTTTTGCAGCTTGCTGCGATAAACCTAAGCTATCACCAATGTAATCGGCTGCATCCTGGATATCCCCTTCTTGGTAATAATGTGCTAAAATAATAGCATTTTTTTGTGCTTTTAATTGTTTTATTTCTTCAAATATGTTGCTGCTGGTATAATCCATTTATTTTTTTGTGTGTACTTTTTTGTGAGGTCAAATATCAAGCTAATTTTTTTTCAATTCATTTTTTATTTTTCAGCTATCAACATTATAAATCTATATTAT
>DAORKI010000109.1:0-11621 GCA_035439485.1 Bacteroidia bacterium | reverse complement strand
TATAGTCAAACTAAAAAATAAATATGCAATTGTTAATGCAGATACTACTTGAAATTATACCAATGTGATTTATAAATTGGGACTATAATTTACAAATCATACATTGGTTAATACCAATAGGAAAGAAGTTTAGCACAAATGCAGTGAAGCAAATTTGGGCTATTATACGAAAGTGAAATGGTCTAAAGACCATTTCAAACTGAGGTAAATGCCGATGATCATTTGTTAGACCAAATTTATTTGGTCTATTACAAATATCATATCGGCATTACTTATTTCACATCGGTATTAGTACAATAAGGTCCTGCTGCAATTGGACCAAATTGAAAGTGTAATCGGTATTACTTAAACTTTTTTCATAACCTCATCAGTAACTAAGCGAACTACAGCATCTTTTGTAGTTGCTGTAATTTTGTCGCCTTTTTTTAGTTTTTGGGCATCCATAATAATGCCGTTCTCATTATTTAAAATGGCAAAACCTCTTGCCAACACATGCGATGGATCAAGCAGTTTTATGGCAATACTTTTTTGAATAAGTGCATTGTGTTTTTCTTTAAAATACAACATTGATGCGTTTTTTAATGCCAATGTAGTTTTTTCTAATTTACTTTTTGATGATTGTATAATCCCATCTGCCACAAAAACTAACCTTGATTTTAAACGATCTATTTGCTGTTCAAAGAAGTGATTATGATCTATCATAAATGCTGCTGCCTTAGTTGGCGTTTTTAATGACGAAAAACACATTAAATCGGCAATGCTTACATTGCGTTCATGACCAATACCTGCAATAATAGGAATTGGAAATGTGGCAATTTTTAAACCCAACTCATAGTTATCAAATGCACTGAAATCCAGCTGTGAACCACCACCCCTAACAATAGCAACTACATCATATTTTTTACCCAATTCTAAAATTAAATTAAGTTGAGCTAATATAGCTTTGTCAGCATCTTTCCCTTGTATTTGCGTAAGAAAACTATCAATTTGAAATTTATAACTATAGGTATTATTTTGTAGTTCATGTTTAAAATCTCGCTCACCATCAGAACCAGGCGCAGTTATTAATGCCACCTTTTGCATTACTTGAGGTAAAAATAGTTTCTTGTTTAAAGTAGTGTACTCTCCATTAACAAAGGATATTGATTTTGGATTTTTTTCTACCAATTGTAAAAGTGTGGCTTGCCGCTGCATTTCTAAAGCACCAATGGTAAAGCCAGTATCTAACTCTAAAATTTGCAAACGTAATCCATATTGTGCACTAAAACCAACTTGTACGCGCATCAATAAGTTAATATTCTTATCGAATGACACACCAGTTGCTTTAGAAAACTCTCTAATGATGTGGTATTGTTGCCTCCATATCACCGCATCCATTTTCGCTACAATTTGATTGTTCTCCTTTTCTACGAGTGTCAAAAAGCAATATTGCCTATCAAAATAGTTTTTAATATCGCTTGTTTCGGCTTTCACCCAAAAGGTATTGGGGCCAAACTTACTATATAAAGTTTGATCAATTAATGTTGCTAAGTCTGATAGCCTTAAATGTTGTTCAAATAAATTCATATTATTCAACACCAATATTCATGAGAGCATCGCCTTCGTTCACAATTGGTTGATTATTGATTCCAATTAAAAAACCATCACATGGGGTAAACAAATAAGTTTCCTTTTCACCATAAGGGCTAACAATTTTGCCAATAACGCTATCTTTTTCAACAAATGAACCAAACTTTTTGCTCGTTCTAAACATACCCGAAGTTTTCGCTCTAATCCAGGTGGTGTCTTTTAATATAATTGAGTTGGTTTTTTCAACTGTGGTATCAATCATGCCTAAGCTATGCAACATGCGTAAGCAACCATTTGTGCCTTCGTTAATGCTAAAAGAATTGAAACGCTGCGCTTCGCCACCTTCAAATACCAATATATGTTTGCCTTTTTTTGCAGCTTCCCTTCGTAAAGATTTATCGCGATATGGTGCATTTAAAACAAAGGGGGCACTGAATGCATTGGATAATTCAATATTTCGTTCATCTTCAAACACGCATCTAATTTGAGGATAGTTATTAATTTTTGCACCACCTGTATGAAAATCTACCCCAAAATCGATTTGTGATATCACATTTTTCATTAAATCGTAGGCCAGTCTACTTCCCATAGAGCCATTTTTTGAGCCTGGAAAACATCTATTTAAATCTCGACCATCAGGTAAATCGCGAGCATTCATTAAAAAAGAAACTACATTCACAATTGGAATTAAAATAATGCTGCCACATCGTGGATTTTGAATATCTTCTCGTTTTAACAAAGAACGCACTACCTCTACCCCATTCACCTCTTCACCATGCATGCCAGCCTGAAAAAGAACCTTTGGCCCTGCATGTAATGAGCGAAAAACAAATACTGGAACATCTATTATCGTGCGTGTAGGAAAGGACATGTTACTCATACTTACCTCAGCACTTTCGCCTGGGTAAATTTTTTTTCCATTAATTGTAATTACATCTTCCATAGGTGTTTTATTAGTGCGCTTTGCAAAATAAAGAATTTAAATGCATTCAAATACATAATTCTACTTTTTATTTTTGTATAAAAAATGTAGGTTTGAACCCAAAATAAAATGTGTAAAAATGAATACTAAATTTCAAGAATATATAAAAAACGAGCTCAGCAATATTGATGAATCTGGTTTGTTTAAACGTGAAAGAATTATCAATACAGAACAAGGAGTTACCGTTAAAGTTAAAAATGCTGATGGCTCCGAAAAAGAGGTAATTATTTTTTGTGCAAATAATTATTTAGGATTATCATCTCATCCAAAGGTAATTGAAGCCGCACATAAAACATTAGATTCATATGGCTATGGCATGAGCAGTGTAAGATTTATTTGCGGTACACAAACAATACATAAGGAATTAGAACTAAAATTAGCACATTTTGTTGGACAAGAAGATAGTATTTTATATGCGGCATGCTTTGATGCCAATGGCGGAGTTTTTGAGCCCTTATTAGGTGAAGATGATGCCATCATTTCTGATGCTTTAAATCATGCCTCTATTATTGATGGTGTTCGTCTGTGTAAAGCAGCCCGATACCGTTATAACAACTGCGATATGGCCGATTTAGAAGATCAATTAAAGCAAGCGCAAAAACATAGATTTAAATTAATCGTAACTGATGGTGTGTTTTCAATGGATGGGTTTGTTGCTCCTTTAGATAAAATTTGTGATTTGGCAGAAAAATACGATGCTATGGTAATGGTGGATGAAAGCCATGCGAGCGGATTTATTGGCAGAACAGGTAGAGGCACTATTGAATTAAAAAACGTAATGCATCGAGTTGATATTGTTACAGGAACTTTAGGAAAAGCCTTAGGTGGTGCTATGGGCGGTTTTACAGCTGGTAAAAAAGAAGTGATTGAAATGTTGCGTCAACGTTCTCGTCCATACTTATTTAGCAATTCATTAGCACCGCATATTGTTGGTGCCTCAATTGCGGTGCTGGATATGTTAAGTCAAACTACTACCTTGCGCGACACCTTAGAGTGGAATGTAAATTACTTTAAAGAAGGATTAAAAAAAGTAGGCTTAGAGTTTAAAAATGGCGACTCAGCTATTGTTCCAGTTATGTTATATGATGCCAAATTAGCACAAACTTTTGCTGCAAAGCTTTTAGAGGAAGGAATTTATGTAATTGGTTTCTTTTATCCTGTGGTGCCTAAAGGACAGGCCCGAATTAGAGTCCAACTATCAGCAGCGCACACTCAAGCTCATTTAGATAAAGCATTAGCAGCATTCGAAAAAGTTGGTAAAGAATTGAATGTGATTTCTTAATTGTGAACCATGAAAATGGTTACTTTATGAAGTTGATGCTTATAACTTATTCAAGAAAAAATATTGTATTTTAATATACAATAAATTGCTCTAAAACCATCAATTGCCCCTATTTTCTTACCTTCTTCATAAGTACGTCCATAATAGGATATGCCTACTTCGTATATTCTAACCTTAGGTATTTTAGCTATTTTTGCTGTAACTTCAGGCTCAAAACCAAAACGCTTTTCCTTTAATTTTAAAGACTTAGCCATTTTAGCATCAAACAATTTATAGCATGTTTCCATATCTGTTAAATTAAGATTAGTAAACATGTTACTTAAAAAAGTTAAAAATTTGTTTCCAATTGTGTGCCAAAAGAATAGAATACGATGTGCATTTCCCCCCATAAATCTTGAGCCGTATACAACATCGGCATAACCATCAATAACAGGCTTTAATAAAACATTAAATTCTTCGGGATCGTACTCCAAATCTGCATCTTGAACAATTAAAAATTCACCAGTAGCTAATTCTATACCTTTATGAATTGCCGCACCTTTTCCCTGATTCACTTCCTGATTAAATAAACTAATGTTTAACTGATTACCATGAGTCTTAATATAATGTTCAATAGCTTCCTTGGTGTTATCTTTTGAAGCATCATTCACAATGATAATTTCTTTTTGTATATTGTTAATTAATTTTACTTCGCGAACTTTATCCAATATTAAATGAATTGTTTTACCTTCATTATATGCTGGAATTATTATCGATAACTTATTTATCATGTATTTAAATTTCGGAGCACAAAAAAAGGAAAAATTGTTGAATATGTTACGAATTAATTTTTTATCGTCATTTCTTTATAAATGAAAACTTTTAAAACAAAAGATTCGTACTTTTATCATTGATTTTGAAAGACTATTATAAAATATTGCAAATTGAAAGGAATTCGACTGATGTTGAAATAAAAAAAGCTTATCGTAAATTAGCTTTAAAATATCATCCTGATGTTAACAGCGATATTCAAGCTACTGCTATATTTAAAGATGTAAATGAAGCATACAGAACCTTAGGAAACTCTTCAAAAAAAAGGCATTACGATTTTTACTATGCTTCAGGAAAGGAAGTAAAATTAGATGAAAAATATCGGCAAGATAAAGGTAGAAAATATGGAACTGCCTATAAAAATCAAACTCAAGCTAATCAAAGAAATAATAACAGCTATAGGGCCCCAAAGGAGAAAAGACCCGACTTTAGCAGAATGGAAAATTGGATGTTTGGAAGTTTAGTCATAATAGGTCTTTTTGCTATGTTCTTATCCATAAGAGACCTTTATTACAACGAAATTGAAGATTTAAATGCCTTTACTGGAATTGTCTTTGCTTTGCTATTTACGTTTTTATTACTGTATAGCTGGACACAAATTTTTAGAAAAAAGAATAATTAATGATTGAGTTCTTGAATGATATTTACCAACTCTGATTGAAGTGCTATCCCTTTGTTTTTTGCATACCATAAATGCAATTGCTCTTTTATCTTTAATTTTTCTATATTTGACTCTTTTAATTGCTTTATAAGTGTCATTGCCTCTAGAGGCTGAGGCCCCCATGTTTGCATTACTTCAAGCGTATTATTATTAATAAATAAAACCTTTGGTATCGACCTATTGCCATTGGTTAAATAATTATCCATAATATCCAAATTTTCATCTCTTAAAATTAACTTAAGAGATACCATTGAGCATGCCTGTGCAATTTTCTCAAATACTGGTATTTGTTGTGCACCATCACCGCACCATCCCTCGGTAATAATTAACCAAGTTTGTGCTGTTTTAATTTTTGCAAGGCTTTCCATTAATTCATCTGTCAAAACATTGGTTTTTTCAACCCTTTTCATTCTTTGAATGTTCAATTCAGTATAATGCAATAACTCTTCATTTTGTATTGGACCAGTTGATTTACCCTCAGCAAATAACTTTTCAACCAAACTCTTATAGGATTGGTAATTTAAAGCACTATCCAAAATTGATTTAGAAATCATAGTTAATATAAAAAGATTAGTTCAATAAAAGTAATTTAGAAATTCCATTCGCAAAAACGGATGCGGTTTTGTCTAATTGTTCGTATGTATGTGATTCACTCACAAATCCAACCTCATATCCTGAAGGCCCAAGATATATTCCATTTTCAAGTAGAAAAGCATGTAATTCTTTAAAGTAATTCATGCTACTAGCATCAATTTCATTAGCCGATTTTATTTGCTGCTGTTTTGTAAATGCAATCCAAAAAATACTACCAATGGAGAAGAACTTAAATGGCACCTTTGCATCTAAAATTTGATTATTTATACTGTCAATTAAGTACTTTGTTTTATGATTCAACTCTTCATAAAAATTTGGTCTTAAACATGCACTTAGCTGAGCAATTCCAGCTGCCATTGCCACAGGATTACCGCTTAAAGTACCTGCTTGATACATTGGACCATCGGGTGAAACTATTGACATAATTTCAGCAGAAGCGCCATAAGCACCAACAGGTAACCCACCACCTATTATTTTGCCATAGGTAATGATATCAGGTTTAATATCATAATGTCCTGCCGCACCCGTAAAACCTAGCCTAAAACCACTTATTACTTCATCAAACAACAACAATGTTTTATTTTCGCTACAAATCTCACGTAAAAAAATTAAAAAATCTTTATCTTGTAAAAGAAGTCCATTATTGGCTGGTACAGGTTCAATGATTACACACGCTATTTCATTTTTGAATGCTTGAAATGCTTCTTTTAATGCGACTTTATTATTTAAATCTACTACAATGGTTTCGTTCACAAAAGCTTCAGGAACACCTGCTGATGAAGTATTACCAAAGGTTACCAAACCTGATCCCGCTTTAACCAATAAGGCATCGCTATGTCCATGATAACAACCTTCAAATTTTAAAATTTTATTCCTACCAGTAAAGGCCCTAGCAAGCCTTATAGCACTCATTACAGCTTCTGTCCCTGAGCTTACAAATCTTATTTTTTCAATGTATTTATTGTTTGATAAAATGAGTGAAGCCAAATCATTCTCAAGTGAAGTTGGTGCCCCAAATGAACTGCCATTTTTCACCGTTTCAGTAATAGCATTCACTACATGAGCATTTGCATGACCTAAAATAAGTGGACCCCATGAACAACAGTAATCAATATATTCATTCTCATCAGCGTCATAAATAATCGCATCTTTTCCTCTTTTTATAAACAAAGGTGTGCCGCCTACAGAGCGAAAAGCACGTACTGGACTATTCACACCACCAGGAAAATATTGCTTTGCTTTTGCATATAAAAGTTCAGAATTTTTTCTATTCATATTAATTTTTGTAATATTTATTTAAATTGGCTGCAAAGTTATACTTTTGGCGCGCTTTAAATATTTGAAATGACACATTCAGAAAAATTATTTTTTATATCAAACACAGCTCCTCAGCTAATGTTGCATTTAAACTCAGAAATGAAAGGAAAATGGGGCCTGCTTAATGCCCAGCAAATGGTGGAGCACTTGAGTGATTCGGTTCGAATTGCTAATGGCAAAAGAATAGAAAAATTAATTACCCCACTCGAAAATTTAGAACGTGTACGCTCTTTTATGCTAAGTGATAAGCCTTTTAAAGAAAACACCAAAAATGTGCAAATGCCCGAAATTCCTGCACCTGTGGTTAAGTTAAACATGGCAGAAGCAATTCAAGAACTAAATTCTGAACTACAAGCTTTTATTGAACAATTTAGTACTAATGAATTAAAAACCATCACTAATCCTTTTTTTGGAGATTTAAACTTTCAAGAATGGACGCATTTGCTTCATAAACACTTTGAACATCATTGCAGGCAATTTGATTTAATTTAAAATATCCATACTCCCAACATGCCAAAGAATAAAAAAACCGAAGTTATTGACCCTTCCAACTTGTTCGTTCAAACTAGTTTACTTCCTAATTGTGGTAAAGGCCTATTTACAAAGATTGACATAAAAAAAGGTGCTACCATAGTTGAATATAAAGGGGAAAAAATAACCTGGGCTGAGGGATTAAAAAGAAATGAAAACCATCAATTTCAATCACCTTATTTGTTCTATATCAGTCCAAATAACTGTATTGATGCTGAATACACCCTTGATGCTTTGGCTAGATATGCAAATGACGCCAAGGGACATACCAAGGTAAATGGACTAACAAATAATGCTGAATATGCTGTTATAAAAAGAGTACCCTATATTGTTGCTACTAAAAATATTAAAGCTGGAGAAGAAATTTTTGTTAGTTATGGAAGCGACTATTGGAAAGCAATGAAAGTGCATCAATAACATTAAAACACAACTAATTTACATAGAATTCATCGGGCAAACGTTTATACAAAGGCAAAATAAAACCAACACGAGGCCCAAAATAAACATCTAATCTTTGTTTTGTATCTTGTTGCATCGTATCAAAATTTATGCTTCTTCTATTCTTTGTATAACCTGCCATCACTTCAAAGCCAGCATAAAAGTTTAATAAACGATTATTACTTAAAAATAAGTACCCAACAAATTGACTAATCATCAATCCATTGGTATATCTATCATAACCTTTTCTATAAGGCTTTGTCAATTGAGGAGTTCTATTAAATTTATCTTCAATTCTTATTCTATGTTGCATATATCCTATTCCTGATATTAAACAAATTCCTGAATTCTTGTTTTTACTTAATACGGGGAAAAGCTTACCAAATTTAACTGTTGATGTCCAACCTCTTTCATAAAAAAGCAAGGTACTATATTCGCCATTAGCATCTACCAAATTTCCATTTGCTGTATTAATTGAATCAAACATGGAATATGTCTCCTTTACTTGACTTTGAGGTGAAAATGTGAAAGTTCCATCAATTCCCCAAATCCAATTTTTTTTTGTTTTATTAAAGAAATGCAGTCCAGTACTGGAATTAAAACCAAATCGTTCCTTTAAATCGCCCTCTGGTAACTGAAATGCATAACTTGCACAAATCATTGGGGCATTAATACTGCTGTCTTTAGGATTTATTTGTGCATTTACTCTAATTATACTATTAAAAATGACTATATATAGGAAAAAGATTTTTAAAAATTCGTTAAATCTCACAATTAATGGGCTATTGGTTTCTAAAAAATGTAAAGTGCACGAAGATAAGCAAATTTATACCTATATTCGCGCACTTTTTTAAGATTAACAGAATGGCTTCAGAGCAAAAATCCGCAGTTAAAATTCAAATGGTTGATTTAAAAACTCAGTATGAAAAAATCAAAACTGAGATAAATACAGCCATTCAAGGGGTTATTGAAAATACAGCTTTCATTAATGGACCTGAAGTTAAGCAATTTCAGTCTGAATTAGAAACCTACTTGAAAGTAAAACATGTAATACCATGTGCCAATGGTACTGATGCACTTCAAATTGCAATGATGGCTCTTGGTTTAAAACCTGGCGATGAAGTTATTACTGCTGATTTTACTTATGTAGCTACTGCCGAAGTTATTGCATTGCTTGGATTAACTCCGGTTTTAGTTGATGTTTATCCCGATACCTTCGACATAAATGTGGAGGCTATTGAAAAAGCAATTACTCCAAAAACCAAAGCCATAGTTCCAGTTCACCTATTTGGCCAATGCGCTAATATGGAAGCCATAATGAATTTAGCAAAAAAACATAATTTGTTTGTTATAGAAGATACCGCTCAAGCCATTGGAGCTGATTTTACCTTTAGTAACGGGCAAAAAAGTAAAGCAGGTACAATAGGAACTGTTGGATGTACTTCATTTTTTCCAAGTAAAAATTTAGGTTGCTATGGCGATGGTGGTGCCATTTATACCAATGATGACAACTTAGCTCTTAAAATCAGAATGATTGCCAATCATGGACAAAGTGTTCAGTATGTGCATGATAGTATTGGTGTAAATTCCAGGTTAGATAGTATTCAGGCTGCTATTTTAAGAATAAAACTCAAGCACCTTGATGAGTACGCTGAAGCCAGAAACAGGGCTGCTGCTTATTACGACAAAGCATTTGCTAATCATCCAAAAATTAAAACTCCTGCTCGTGTAAAAAACAGTACCCATGTTTTTCATCAATACACCTTGCAGTTAAATGGAGTTGATAGAAGTGCTCTTAGAGAATTTTTAAGCACAAATGCAATTCCTGCTATGATTTATTATCCAATACCTTTGCACTTGCAAAAAGCATATAGTGATGTTAGGTATAAAGCAGGTGATTTTCCAGTTACCGAAAAGCTATGTGATAGTGTAATCTCATTGCCTATGCATACTGAACTTTCGGAAGAAACTTTGCATTATATTACAACAAAGGTTTTAGAATTTATTAATAAATAATATCGTTAATTACCGAAGAACGAATTTTTAAAAGAACAAATTGAACTAATTTTTCGGTTAAGTTGGTTCATCATTAAATAAAATTATGAATATAGCAGTAGTTGGAACAGGTTATGTAGGCTTAGTTACAGGAACTTGCCTTGCAGAAACAGGTAATACCGTAGTTTGCGTTGATATTAATGAAGAAAAAGTAAAAAAAATGAAAGATGGTGTGGTACCTATTTATGAACCACATTTAGATGTACTTTTTCATCGCAATATTAAGGCGGGAAGACTAAGCTTTACAACTAGTTTGAGTGATGCTATTGAAAAAGCAAAAATTATTTTTTTGGCGCTTCCTACGCCTCCTGGAGAAGATGGCTCTGCTGATTTAAGTTATATTATTGGAGTTGCTAAAGACCTAGGAAAAATTATTAAAGATTACAAAGTAATTGTTGACAAAAGCACAGTTCCTGTTGGCACTGCAGATAAGGTTAGAGCTGCTATGTTGGAAAGCATGAAACAAAATCCAAATTTTGCAAATGAAACTGATCAAGCAGCCGCTTTTGATGTAGTGAGCAACCCTGAATTTTTACGTGAAGGTTTTGCAGTAGATGATTTTTTAAAACCAGATAGAGTGGTAATTGGCAGTAGCAATGAACGCGCTAGAAAATTAATGGAAGAACTTTACAAACCTTACGTTCGTCAAGGAAATCCTATTATTTTTATGGATGAAAAATCAGCAGAATTAACTAAATATGCTGCAAACGCATTTTTAGCTACCAAAATTACTTTTATGAATGAAATTGCCAATTTGTGTGAGCGTTTAGGCGCTGATGTTGACATGGTTAGAATTGGTATCGGTTCTGATGAACGTATTGGCAAACGATTTTTATTTCCAGGTATTGGTTATGGCGGAAGTTGCTTCCCTAAAGATGTTCAAGCATTATCAAAATCAGCAAATGAAGTTAACTATGATTTCAATTTGTTAAATGCGGTAATGCAAGTAAATGAAACCCAAAAAACCATTATTATTCCAAAAGTTAAAAGATATTTCAATAACGATATTAAAGGAAAACATTTTGCACTATGGGGATTGGCCTTTAAACCTGATACCGATGACATAAGAGAAGCTCCAGCATTGTATTTAATTAAAGAATTATTAGCCTCTGGAGCCACTGTTACTGCCTTTGACCCTGAAGGTATGCCTAATGTGAAACAATTACTTGGTGATAAAATTGGCTTTGCTGAAAATCCTTATGATGCCCTTGCAAATGCAGATGCCTTAATTATTGCTACTGAATGGAGTGTTTTCCGTACGCCTGATTTTGATCAAGTTACGGCCAAATTAAAAAATAAGGTTATTTTTGATGGTAGAAATGTTTATGGTAATGACCAAATGAAACAATTAGGTTATCATTACGAAAGCATTGGTAGAGATA
>DAORKI010000108.1:0-12130 GCA_035439485.1 Bacteroidia bacterium | reverse complement strand
GAGCGGAAGACCGGGCTCGAACCGGCCACCCTCAGCTTGGAAGGCTGACGCTCTACCAAATGAGCTACTTCCGCTTAAAAAAATTTTTATTTTCAATTGTTTTCCACACAATTGTAATGAGTTTGTGTAATCTGTAAATTTTCTGTGGGGAGTGATGGATTCGAACCATCGAAGTCGAAACAACAGATTTACAGTCTGTCCCATTTGGCCACTCTGGTAACTCCCCTCACTAATTTTACAAATTAGTAAATTATTTTCAAAGAACTTTCAAGAGCCGATGGAGGGATTCGAACCCCCGACCAGCTGATTACAAATCAGCTGCTCTGGCCAACTGAGCTACATCGGCTTGATGTTTCCTTAGTCTAACAAGGCTTTGCTCTTAAAACAAAAGCAGCCCTTTTAAAAAAGGACTGCAAATGTATAAATCAATTTTTTAATTACAAAACTTATTTTTGTTTTTTTTCTTTAAAAATAAGCCTTTGGCTAAAATTATTACATCCCTTTAGCCTTTTCTTTGTGTTTTTTAAGTTGTTTGGTTAATGCATCTATTGACGTGTCGACCGCTTCCTCAAAGGTGTGGCAGTTTCTTTTGGCGAATAAATCTTGCCCTGAAACATGCAGTTTAATTTCTGCAACTTTATTTTCTGCTGAATCTGCTTTTTCAAGTTTTAAAAATACCGTACCTTCAATAATTCCATCATGAAAGTGATTTAGCTTGTCAACTTTTTCTTGAATAAATGATAATAATTTCTTGTCTGCATCGAAATGAATCGATTGAATTTGCACGTTCATAGCTTGTTTCCTCCAATTTTTTAATGAATAACGTTGTTTGAATATCTTTCTTTAAATTGACTTATCGGTGAAATATTTTCAAATTTAGTATTTAATAAAGACGTAAACAACAAAAATGGTTAATAATTTCTTAAAAATAATTTAATCAACTTTAAAATTACTCATTTATAACGCTTTAGCTTTTTATCAACAATTTGAAAATTTAATTATTGTCATACCATTTTCACATATATTTGCATTTAGAGCAATATTATATTATGAGAAAACCTATTTTGAGTGAGCATCCTACCTATTACACCTATTATATTAATTTGGTGAATACAGAAAATGGAGTAAAAGCATTGGAAAACCAGATAATAGAAATGCAACAGTTTATTGGAACTGTTCCAGTTGAAATGGAGGAATACAAATATGCTGAAGGTAAATGGACTATAAAAGAAGTATTAGGGCATATTTGTGATGTTGAGCGAATATTAGGTTATCGTGCCTTATGTATATCAAGAGGTGAGCAAAAGGAGTTACCTGGTTTTGATGAAGATCAATATGTTTTACATGGGAATTTTAATAAAAGGAGTTTATATGATTTAGCACATGAGTTTAGCATTGTAAGAGAGTCAAATATTGCCATGTTTAAAAATTTTGACGACAATGAATTTAACAAAATGGGAAAGGCTAACAATAATATTATGAGCGTTAGGGCAATATTGTTCATGATTGCAGGTCATGAGAAACATCATATTAATGTGATAAAGGAACGCTATTTGAAGTTTGATTTATAGCGCAAGTACACTGTAGGTAATTTTTTCATAGCGTTCACAATTGCCTAATTCCACTTTCAATATAGCTTGATTTTTCTTGAATCAAAACAATAAGAGTACGTAGCGCTTAATTTTAAAAATAGTTTTACAAGAAAAGCCCAATGAAAACTCATTGGGCTTTTAGTTTTAAAAAGGTTAATTACATTAATTTCTTCTATCTCCGAATAAACGAAGCAACATTAAAAATAGATTAATGAAATCGAGATAAAGTGTTAGAGCTCCTAAAATAGAAAGTTTCTTGGTGTTTTCGTCTCCATAGGTAGTTCCTTCACCTATCATTTTTAATTTTTGCACATCATAAGCCGTTAGTCCAGTAAAAACAGCAACTCCCACATAACTAATAATATAATGTAATACACTACTTTGCATAAATATATTAACTAGTGTAGCAATAATAATTCCAACTAAACCCATCATCATTATTTTTCCGAATGAAGTTAAATCTGTTTTAGTTGTGTAACCAACTACGGCCATTGTTCCAAACATACCAGCAGTTATTGCAAATGTCATAAACACTGAGCTTAAAGTGTAAGCCAACAAAATAAAACTCATGCTTATACCTACTAAAGCAGCATATGTTATAAATAAAATGACCAAGGTTGTATATGAAAGCCTGTTAAATGCAAAAGACATTAGTAACACAAACCCAATTGGAGCAAGCATTACAACCCAGCCCAAAATAGACATTTTACCTTCTTCAGTGATTAGCATTCTTAACAAGGTTAAATCGTTGGCAAACCACCAAGCAGCAATCGAAGTAACAATTAACGCCAAAAACATCCAAGAAAAGACATTTGACATAAAAGTTTTTACATTACTGCCAGTTTGCGTGTATGATCCATTACTCGTTATATTAAATTGATTGTTTTCCATATTTATTTTTATTAAAAGATTACAAATGTATAGATTAATATGTATTTGATATTACAAATTTAAGTTTTTACAATAAATATACCAATTCAATATTAAATGACAAACTTTCATAATATTAATTATTAACCCCGCTTAGTGCCATTTTATATGTATTCAAAACTCTTTCTCTTGCAAATTTGTGGTCAACAATGGGAGTTAAATATTTTAACTCATCGTATTCGGGAATCCAACGTTTAATGTATTTAAGTTGAGGGTCAAATTTTTTAGTTTGTTCATGTGGATTAAACACCCTAAAGTAAGGAGCGGCATCACATCCGCAGCTGGCACTCCATTGCCATCCACCATTGTTGCTACTCAATTCGAAATCGAGTAGTTTTTTTGCAAAATAAGCCTCTCCCCATCGCCAATCAATAAGAAGGTGTTTAGTTAAAAAACTTGCTGTTATCATACGCACTCTGTTATGCATAAATCCGGTTTGATTTAACTCTCTCATACCTGCATCAACAATTGGATAGCCGGTTTTACCTTCACACCAAAGTTTAAAATGTAGTTCATTATTTAACCATGGAATATGATCATAAGCAGGTTTAAAAGAATTTCCGACTACATAGGGAAAATGGTATAAAATCATCATATAAAACTCTCGCCAAATTAATTCATTTAGCCAGGTTTCATTTAATAACTTTGCTTTTTCTACTAAACAGCGAATGCTAACAGTACCAAAACGTAAATGTAAGCTAATTCTACTTGTGCCATTAATTGAAGGTATGTCGCGTTGGAGGGTATATTTTTTAATGATTTCATCATCTATACTTAAACTCGGGAAACTAATATTACTGTATTTGAATCCTATTTCTTCCAATGGTGGTAAAGAAAAAGTTTCGAATTTGTAAAAATGTTGGAAGTAATTTTGAGTTGGATAAGGTTTAGTGTAGAATGAGTTTAATTTGCTTTTCCACTTTCGCATATAAGGTGTAAAAACAGTATAGGGCTTATGGTCATCTTTTAGTACTTCATTTTTTTCGAAGATAACCTGATCTTTGTATGTTTTAAATGAGGTATTAACAGTATTTAAAAAGTTTGCAACTTCAATATCTCTTTTGATTGCATAAGGTTCATAATCATGGTTAGTAAAAACCTGGGTAATATTATACTGTTTAACCAATTCTTTAAAAATTTCTATGGGTTTTCCTAATTTCACCAGGATTGAAGATCCTATATATTTTAATTCGGTTTGTAGGTTCTCAATTTGCTTGTATATAAATTCTACACGGGCATCACATTTATCTTCAAGTTGGTTTAAGATATCAATATCAAAAATAAATAAGGGAAGCACGTTTTCGTGTTCTTTTAACGCATAATACAATCCTGCGTTGTCGCTTAAGCGTAAATCTCGTCTGAACCAAAATAAGGCTATTGGGGTTTTAAAATTTAACATATTAAAAATTAGTATAAAAAATATTAAACACCTAACAGCGCTTTAGGTTTAAATTAGTGGATGAGATGATTTAGATGACAATAAAAAAAGTTATAAGTTGGGGGTCAAAAACGTTGGCAAGTTGAGGCAGACGAAGATACTGAAAAAGTTTGGGGAATCAATTTGAAGAAAACACTTCGCCTTCTTTTGCTAGATATGTTTCGGGGAATGTTTGGCGTGCTTCTTCTAAAAGTGGTTCTAAATCATTGTATCTGGCCGAAAAATGACCGATAATTAATTTTTGGACTTTACATTTTTCAGCTACTTCCGAGGCTTGTTTAGCCGTGGTATGAAAAGTTTCATTTGCTCTTTGTAGCATTTCATGCAGAAAAGTAGCTTCATGATAAAGTATTTTTATTCCGCTCAACTGTGGAAATATGCTTTCATCATATTTAGTATCTGAGCAATAGGCATATGATTCGGGTTCTTTAGGAGGATAAGTAAGTTCTTTGTATGGTATAATTTTACCGCTTTCAGAAACATAATCGTTTCCTCTTTTAATGTTAGGAATATCTTGGGGTAAAATTTTATAAGTTTCTATTTTATCTTTTCGAATTGAGAGCAAAGATGGTTTCTCACGAAATATGAAGCCACAACAAGGAATTCGGTGATTTAAAAGTACAGTTTCGATGGTTAATTTATCATCGTCAAAAATAATTTCAGATTTATTTTTATTTAAAAAATGATAAATGATTTTATATTTTAAATATGTTTCACTGTGTTTGAATTGTAACTCCAAAATTTCTTTAAGCGGTTCGTGACAATACAAATGCAAATCGTTTGTACGATTCATTAAATGAAGACTTGACAAAAATCCAGGCAAGCCTAAAATATGATCTCCATGTAAATGACTGATGAAAATGTGATTAATTTTTGCAAATTTAACTTTGTATTTGCGCATTTGCATTTGAGCACCTTCACCACAGTCAACTAAAAAATAACGATCGTAAATAGTAACCACCTGCGAAGTAGGATGACGATTAAGGGTGGGTGTAGCAGAACTACTTCCTAATATAGTTATTTCGAAAGACAAGCACTTATTATTTAAGGTTATAAAATTAGTTTTTGAAAATTTTACTCAAGGCTCAAGCGAAAATTGTTACTAACAGAGTAGGTGTTATTTATTTTTATTACAAACTGCCAATATATAATTTACCATTTATAAAAGTTTGTTCTATCAAATTGCTGCCAAATGAATAGGGTAAAAATGCCAGAGAAGGAATTTCCTTTGTTATCATAAAATTGGCTTTTTTGCCAATAGCAATGGACCCATAGTTTTGAGATAAACCCATGGCATACGCTCCATTTAAAGTAGATGCATTGATAGTTTGTTCAGGGGTTAAACCATATTGTATACAAGCTATGGCATTCATTAAGTTCATATTACCACTTGGGCTACTTCCAGGGTTAAAATCACTAGCAATAGCCAGTGGTAAACCAGCATCAATCATTTTTTTTGCAGGAGGATGAGGTAAGCTCAAAAAGAAGGCAGCGCCAGGTAAAATCACTGGCATTGTATTACATTGTAACAAATGCTCTATTTCAACATCACCGACAAATTCGAGGTGATCGACACTTACAGCACCTGCTTTTATTCCGGCTAAAACACCTCCTGAATTGCTCAATTGCTCGGCATGCACTTTAGGCAAAATTCCATATTTTTTTGCTGCCATTAAAATAGTTAAAGTCTCATCGGGAGTAAAATAGTTTCTTTCACAAAACACATCACAATAATCTGCTAATCCTTCATTAGCAATTGCGGGAAGCATTTCATTAAGAATTAAATCAATATATTTTTGTTTGTTTTGCTTATATTTTGGTGGTACTGCATGAGCTCCTAAAAAGGTTGATTTAATTGGGATTGGAAGTGATTTTTTTAATTTATCAATTACCCTTAACATTTTGATTTCCGTTTCAAGACTCAATCCATAACCACTTTTTATTTCAATGGCACCTGAGCCTTGTGCAATCATTTCGTTTATTCGTTTCAAAGCATTTTGATATAATTCATTCTCTGAAGCTGTATGCATTTTTACAGCTGAGTTGATTATTCCACCTCCACGGAGCGCTATTTCTTCGTAACTTAAGCCATTTATTCTATCAACAAATTCTGCTTCTCTTGATCCTGCAAACACAATGTGTGTATGTGAATCACAATAGGTTGGCAATACAATTTTACCACTGGCATCTATTACCTCTAAATTGCTCCAATCGCTGATTCCTTGCCAGTCGTTCATAGAACCATAACCAACAATTAAATCATTTTCAATGGCAAGCCAAGCATTAAAAATTGATGGCAACTCAGCCATATCTTTGCCTTTAACAGTTTGGATATTAGTATCTCTAACTTGAGCTAACTGTTGGATATTTTTGATTAAAATTTTATGCATAACTTTACGCTCATGAAAATAATTCTTTGGTCAAAGAAAATAGTTTTTTGCCTAATCTGCTGTTTTTTATTTAATTCTTTAAAAGGACAAGTTTCTAGCAACTGTGTTGATAGCTTTAATATAAGGCCAGGAACTCCTTGTCCACCTGAGTTTGAGCCTGTTTGCGGTTGTGATAATAAGACTTATAGAAATATTTGCAGAGCTAATGCAGAAGGAGTTATGTATTATAACATGGGGGCATGCGAGCCTTTGGCCATTGACATTAACCCCAATCCAGCTGATCAAACTTTGTTTTTAAAGGCTGTTTTGAAGTATGCTGGCAATCTCACAGTTTTTATTACAGATGTAAATGGACAGGAGTATTATAGGCGTTATTTCAGCAATATTTCTTACTTAGATTTTCCTATAGAGGTAGGCTCTTTTAGAAATGGAATTTATTTTGTTTTTGCAGTAACAGGCGATACCTATGTATATAAAAAACTATCAAAACATAGTTTTTAACTTAAAAGTAAAAGTATCAAATTATAGCTTTTTATGCCTCAAAAAGGTTCACAAGAAAAATTTAATTTAAATAAAAAATGATTTTTTTAACCCTTATTGAATTTCTTTTTCAGTAATAAATTTTTCAGCGGCATGTTGTTCTGCAATTTTTTTTGAATTCCCGTTTCCTGTGGTTTGCTTTACCTCATCAACGTATAAATCAATAACATAATATTTATTAATTCCAATTCCTTTTTCAGCTGATACTTCGTATTTAATTGTATGTTTTTCCTTTTGACTCCATTCAACCAACTTGCTTTTGTAATCTTTATCCGTATTGAGAATTTCTTCTAAATCTAGATGAATCTTAATCAGTTTATTAATAACAAAATTTTGGGCTTCATTATAACCTTTATCTAAATAAATAGCACCAATAAATGCTTCAAGGGCATCGCCACCAGCAGATTTATATACTTGTGCATTTTCACGATTTACTTCAATCATATCAAACAAACCTAGTTTTCGTGAAAGGCTGTTTAAGTTAGCTCTACTTACAATACGTGATCTAATTTTAGTAAGAAATCCTTCATCTTTGAATGGAAACTTACGAAATAAATAGTGTGCCACAGCTGCCCCTAGTATGGCATCACCTAAAAATTCGAGTCTTTCATTGCTGTTATCGGTGCCTTCTTTGAGTAATTTTGCAGCAGAACGGTGTCTTAAACATTGTTTATATAGGCTTAAATTAACAGGATAAAAACCTAAAATATTTCTCAAAGAGAGAAACAGCTTTTTGTCAATTGAGAAATAATTTTGAAAAAATTTAATTAGCCTTAACAAAGGAAAATCTTTACTGTAATAGTTTTTTTAATACCACAGAGGCATTATGGCCACCGAATCCAAAAGTATTACTAATAGCAGCATTAACTTGACGGTGTTGAGCTTTATTGAATGTAAGGTTTAATCTAGTATCAAATACTGGATCATCGGTAAAGTGATTAATTGTAGGAGGGATAATATTATTTTTGACTGCCAAAGTAGTGGCAATTGCTTCAATAGCTCCAGCAGCGCCTAATAAGTGACCTGTCATTGATTTAGTTGAGCTAATATTTAATTTAAAAGCATGTTCACCAAATGCTTTTTCAATGGCTTTAATTTCTTGAGGATCACCAATAGGAGTTGAAGTTCCGTGAACATTAATATAATCAATATCTGTTGCCAAAATTTCGGCATCCGCCAATGCGTTTTTCATTACATTAAAAGCTCCAATTCCTTCAGGGTGAGGAGCTGTCATATGATAAGCATCAGCACTCATTCCACCGCCAACCACTTCGGCATAAATTTTTGCACCCCTTTTAATGGCATGCTCGTATTCTTCGAGTATTAAACAGCCTGCTCCTTCGCCTAAAACAAATCCATCTCTATCTAAATCAAAAGGGCGAGAGGCCGTAGAAGGATCATCGTTTCTTGTACTGAGCGCTTGTAAAGCATTAAATCCACCAACTCCAGCTTCATTTACAGCAGCTTCAGAGCCACCAGAAACAATGATATCGGCTTTATTTAAACGAATATAATTAAACGCGTCAATAAGAGCGTTTGTTGAAGATGCACAAGCAGAAACGGTAGTAAAATTTGGGCCTCTTAAACCATATTTAATAGAGATATGCCCTGAGGCAATATCAGCAATCATTTTAGGTATAAAAAAAGGATTAAATCGAGGAGTGCCATCACCTTTAGCAAATTCAAAACATTCGTCTTGAAAAGTTTGTAAACCACCTATACCTGAACCCCAAATAACCCCTGCTCTATCTACATTTATTTTTGATGTATCGATACCTGCATCTTTCATAGCTTCATCAACCACCACCATAGCATAATGAGTGAAAGGATCCATTTTGCGGGATTCTTTTCTATCGAAATGTTGCAGTGGGTCGAAACCTTTTACTTCGCAGGCAAATCGTGTTTTAAATTTAGAGGCATCAAAACGGGTAATTGCAGCAGCGCCACTGACACCGTTAATTAAACTGTTCCAGTAGTCATTTACATTATTACCGAGAGGAGTTAGAGCGCCAAGCCCAGTAATAACTACCCGTTTTAATACCATACTAATTTAAGTAATTTTGTTATTATTTCACATTTGCTTCAATGTAAGCAACAGCTTGACCAACAGTACCAATGTTTTCGGCTTGATCGTCAGGAATTGCAATATTGAATTCCTTTTCGAATTCCATGATTAACTCTACAGTGTCTAATGAATCGGCACCAAGGTCGTTTGTGAAGCTGGCTTCAGCGGTAACTTCTTTTTCGTCAACACCTAACTTATCTACTATTATTGCTTTTACTTTGTTTGCAATTTCTGACATGTTTAATATTTTTTGTTGTTAATAATTGGCAAAGAAAAAAATTAAATTAAAACAAACCAAATATGTTGAAAATTTGATTTGCAAAAAGGAAATAAAATAATTGAGGTATTTGACTAAAGTGTTGTATTTTAATGCTTTATAGCGAAAACAAAAAGATAAAATAAATTTAATCCTTAGGACAAGATTTACATCTTTTGCTGTGTTTATAACTTTTACAGCATTTTTTTTTCTTTTTAGCTTCAACATCAAGAGCCATAATTAATGATTTGATAGGGCAGAAATAATTTTCTTTTGCATTCATGGTGCAAATCTAGTTTCAAAGTCAGATTTGTTCAATACCACAATTAAGGTATTCTTTAAAAAAGCCATTAATAATTATTTTTGAGTTTGAAATGGTAAGAAATTCCAATTGAAAAATTTGACAATTGGCTTGTATTGCTGCCATCAATTAAATAGTTGTTGAGGTTTCGAGAGAAACGTGCATTTAAATAAGTTTGCTCATAAATTTCAAAGCTTAATTGGACCAATAATCCAAAGTTAATTTTAGTAAAAATACTAGAAGAAGTAGATTCAGAAACATATGTTTGGTTATAACCAGGAAAGGTTGAGTTGATGAGTCCTTTTACTAAAAATGATGCAAATCCTAAAGAATCAATTACCGGAGAAATAATGTCCAACAATGGAATATCTTGATCGAGACTTTGTTTAGTATATGATTTGATAAGCAACCCAATATATGGTCCTGCTGAGATTTTAAATTTTTTATACGAGAGTTCTGTAAGTAAAGGCAATTCAAGATAACTTAATTTATGATATCCATTATATGTTGAATAAATTCCATCATCAACATATCCATTAATGGCACCAGTTATGCTTGTGTCAATTATTCCTCCTATGAGCTCATTAAAACTAGTAAAAAGATGATCGGTTTCAGTGTACTGGAAAGATTTTCCCCTTTGAGAAAAACAAGCTTCTACTTTAAAGCCTAAATACTTATTTAATTTGTAATTACCTGCAATGGAAGAATTTATTCCAAGTTTGAAATTGTTTTGCAATTGGTTTTCGAAATCGGGTAGCAAACTTCCTCCACCAAGTAAATTAATGCTCCATTTTGAATATTGTTGATCGGAATTTGTTTGTGCATTCAAACATACACCTTGTAACATTAATACAATTAACAGTACTTTTTTCATTTTATAAATTATATACGGAACAAATATGATAATTCAAATTCATATTTAATCGAATTTGAATTTAGAATTTCGTATTTTTTGTATTCAGAAAAATTGTACTTTTCATTAAAATATATTTAGGGAAGGAATTTTTGCGCACAAACACCAAATACTGCAGATTTATTTTTTCCCAAATTCATTATTTAATCATTCTTAAGCGCTTATAAATTAAACCATTGCATAGGGATTGAGCGCATTTATTATGAGGGATTGCCCTTATAAAATCAGCAATTGAGCATTTGGTTGTTACCAACAGATTCATGTGGCATTATGATTGAGCAATAGTTTTTTAACGCAGCTTACGCATTAAAAATGCGTAAACGATAAAGAAATTGTAAATCGTGATTTATCCAACTAAATCAAGTAGTTCGATTTTTTAAATCTCCTATTAGAATTTGGATTTAACATATTTACTGCTCGTAAAGTAAACTTTATGTTTATCTTGTTGTTATAAAAAGAGAATAGTTGATTTACAAAGCATGTTTAAACTTTTTTATATTTTAATGATTATGTCCGTAATAAATGATAGTAAAACCATATATAAGTTTAATGTTAAAGATATTTCAGGTAAGGATATTGAATTAAGTGCTTATCAGGGAAAAGTTTTATTAATAGTTAATACGGCAAGTGAATGCGGGTTTACGCCTCAATTTAAAGACTTAGAAGAGTTGTATCAAAAATACAGAGATAAGGGATTTTGTGTTTTAGCTTTTCCAAGTAATGATTTTGGCGAACAAGAGCCACTTGTAGGTAAGCAAATTCAAGAATTTTGTTCAGTTAATTTTAATACAACTTTCCCTATTTTCAATAAAATTCATGTTAAGGGAAAAAATGCAGACCCCTTGTTTAAGTTTTTAAGCAATAAATCGCAAAATGGTAGTGTCGATATTGCTCCAAAATGGAACTTTCAAAAATATTTGATTGGTAAAGATGGTAAAGTAGTTGATTACTTTTTAAGCACTACAAGCCCTAACAGTGAAAAGATTAAAAGAGCTATTGAACATGAGTTAAAAAAATAAGTTTTCTGGGTTTAAATCTTTTTTCATATTCTTCATATTGTTTTATCTTTGAAGTATGAAAAAAAACACATTTTTTTACCTGCTTTTAATAGCCCCAATTTATTTTGTAAAAGCTCAGTCAACCTTTACAGGGAAGCCTCAATACTCAATTTTAAGCATCGAAAATGGTGACACCATTGGAACCACTATTGTTGAACTTTTTCCCAATATAGCCCCTTTACATGTAGCAAATTTTGATAGCTTAGTTAATATTCATTTTTTTGACAGCACTGCTTTTCATAGGGTGATACCTGGTTTTATGATTCAAGGGGGAGACCCTAATTCAAGACATGGACCTGATTCAACTTGGGGTTATGGAAATCCTAATCAGCCCACAGTAAATGCTGAATTTAGCGCTGCAAAGCATTTGAGAGGTATATTATCGGCAGCACGCGATAATGATACCAATAGTGCCAATTCACAATTTTTTATTTGTGTAGGACCAGCAGCTTGGCTTAACGGGCAATACAGTGTATATGGCAGGGTTGTTTCGGGAATGAATTATGTAGATACAATAGTGAATGCTCCTCGGGATGCCAATGATAAACCATTGCAAAAAATTGAAATGTTTATTAATTATATCGGCTCAAATGATAGTGTTCCTTATACTCCCATTTTAACCAGCCCAGCCTTTGGCTCATATGCAG
>DAORKI010000107.1:0-12429 GCA_035439485.1 Bacteroidia bacterium | reverse complement strand
CAAGGCCAACATCTCTCCCGTTTAAAAATGACTTTTTGAGGGACGACTAATTAACATTACAACATTATATTTTAGTCCTAAAATTGCTTAAAGGACTAAAATACAATTACCAACTTTTTTAATTAGTTTTTATCAAGCGATTAATACTTTGCTCGCCATTTGAAGAAAGTACTTTTATCAAATAATTTCCTTCCGCAAATTCATCACCAATTATAAAATTTTCATTGGTATTAACTTGAACATCTTTCACTAAATTCCCAAGCATATCAAATATTTGTACTTGAGCTGTTTCATTATTATTTGATTTTATAAATAAAGTAGCATTTGAGTTAAATGGATTTGGGTAAACAACTACATTAAAATCAATTTCATTCAAATTATCACTTAATACAACTTCCTCTCCATTTTCTCTACTGCCACTAGCAAAACCAATGGTACAAGCATTTCCATATGTTCCAGTTACACCTGAAATTATTGCACGAACTCTAATACTATACTGTTTGGTAATGAGTAAGGCTGGAGAAATTGTGTTTATATATAAATTTGGATTTGTGCGATTTTGCACGCTTACTACACTATTTGATAGGATATCAGTTATTTCAAACTCATAATTAGTGGCTCCAGCTATGGTATTGGCCACAACATATCCTATTGAAAATGCCACATTTAATCTTCCACAATCAGAGGTGCGTAACGATGTAGTTGGAACACCACACACATTTGGATCACAAATAAAACCAATAGTGCAGGCAGTAGCAAAGGTACCCCATATGGTGCCTATTTTTGCACGAACACTTATCTTATATTGTGTATTCCATTGGAACGATGGCACAGTGCTAAACACAAGCACATTAGATGTTTGAATTTTATTAGCGATGAAAGCATTAGTGGTGTTATTTCTTATTTCAAATTCATACTCTGCAGCGCCTGAAACAACATCTGCAACAGCATTATTGCCGAGGCCAAAATTCAATTTTCCACAGTCACTGGTTCTCAACTTTGTACTAGGCACGCCATTGATTGCTGGATCAGGAATAAGTCCGATTAAACATGAAACACTATAACTACCAGCTACATTTCCTATATATGCTCGTACTCTTACATTGTACTGGGTATTCCAAGCCAAACCTGTAACTGTGCTTAAATTAAGAGATGTGCTAGTGGTTGTTTTAGTTGCTACAACAGTAGTATTAGCTTGGTTTTTAAATTCCCATTCATAACTACTTGCACCAGTAACTGCAATGCATGTTATTGAACCAGTTAGGGCTAAATTAAGTTTACCACATGATGCAGTTGATAACTGGGTGTTTGGCACGCCCACCACACTTGGGTCTGGTATGAAACCAATAACGCAGTTGTTACCGAAGGTACCTGCAATACCTGCAATATAGGCTCTAACTTTAACATTGTATTGCGTATTCCATTGCAAAGCTGGGGTAACAGAACTTAATGATAAAACATTGGAGGTTTGCAATTTTGTTGCGAAAATAGCATTAGTCGAAATGTTCCTAAATTCAAATTCATATTGAGAGGCAGCGGCCACTGCATCAGCTATTACTTGACCAGTGAGCGGACTGAAATTTAATTTTCCACAATCCCCAGCACGAAGTTGTGTAAGAGGCACTCCACAAATGAGCGGGTCACAAACTATACCAATATTGCAAATAACTCCGTAATTACCATATACACCACCCACTTTAGCACGAACCCTTACATTATATTGAGTACCAAATTGTATAGCTGGACTTACACTACTTAAAGAAACACTGTTCGAAGTGGTAGTTTTTACTGCAACCGAATTCGTGGTTAAATTGGTGAATTCAAAATCATAATTAGTTGCTCCTGAAACTGCATCACATAAAATAGCTGCATTGAGCGCTAAGTTTTGCTTGCCACAATCCGAAGTGCGCAATTTTGTTGTAGGTACACCACTGCAGTTGGTAACTGTCATAGTTAAAGAATTTGATGTAACTACGCCAGGGCTAGCGCAATTTGCGTTTGATGTAAGTACACATGTTACAACTTGAGCATTTGTTAAAGAAGTTGTGGTAAATGTATTGCTGTTTGTCCCAACATTATTACCATTCACTTTCCATTGATATGCTGGAGTTGATCCTCCATTTGTGATATTTGCTGTAAATACCACTGAAGCTCCATCACACACTGATGTTGAAGGTGTTGATATACTCACTGTAGGAGTAACGTTGTTACTCACATTAACTGCTGTGTTTGCAGAGGTTGCAGAACAACCATTTGCGTTATAAACCGTTACGTTATAATTTCCTGAGCTTGTAACAGTAATTGATTGAGTAGTGGCACCATTGCTCCATAAATAACTATTAGCCGAAGATGAGCTTAATAGAACACTTCCACCGGAACAAAATGTTGTAGATCCATTAGCTGTAATGGTAGGTGTATTTGGCAATGTAAAAACATTAACCGCTAATGAATTAGAAGTGGCTGAGCAGCCATAAACATTAGTAACAGTAACAAAATAAGTGCCAGATGATGAAACGGTTATTGACTGAGTAGTAGCACCGTTACTCCATACATTGCCTGTTGATGAACTTGAAGTGAATGTAACACTTCCACCTGAACAAAAGGCAGTTGGACCATTTGTTGAAAATGTAGCTGTTAGAACTGGATTATCAATTTGACTGAAGCTTAAATTAAAACTACCAGTGGTCGTTGAATAGCCTTCTGCAACTATATAATAAGTTGTATTAGGGGTTACGGCTACTTTTATTGAAGCTGGAGTTCCTCCACATAATTGACCATCATCGTCATTGAAAGTGATGACCGTACCTGCGCTATTTAGAAGATGTAAATAAGTGTCCATGGAAGAACCGCAAGTAGAAATTGTAACACTATCGGTGCAACTACCAGTAGTGAAACGAAAGAAAATATCAGCAGAAGCTTGACCAGTAAATTGGTTAGTATAACCACTAGTAGCCGTATTACTATATGTTCCAGTAAAGCTTTGTCCAGAAATTTGAATAGGTAAATTTATATTATCGCCTAATTTTGGAGAAACAGTTAAATTTACTACATTAGAGTAGGCGTCAGTGCAAGAAGCCCTTGAAACTCGAGCTCTAAGCTGGTAATTGCCTAAATAAAAAGTACCAACATAGTTCGCTGAAGTGGCACCTGAAATTGCAGTCCAATTTACACCAGCATCACTTGATAACTCCCACTGGATTGATGTACCGCTATAACCTGTTAAATTAAGTGTGGTACTTGCCCCAGATTCAATAGGGGAAATTATAGTTGCCGTGCCACCAACAGTTGGGGTTGAGCATCCAGAGCTCACAAGTTCGATTGTAACATCGTCAATATTTAAGTCGTACATATCAGCATCACTAAATACTCTAAATCCAACAATGTAATTTCCAGATGTTGAGGGTGCAATGATTGATGTAATACCTTCCACATATGAAGTGTTAGTTATATTGGTGTTAGTAAAAATAGCTGCGGAAGTCATATTACTTGCGTTTTGCGCATTTCCATATTTTATTTCGAGTTTTTCCGGATATGAGGCTGAGCGTGCTCTGTACCAAAACCTCACTCTATAGGTTGAACCAGCCGACATTGAAAGAGCTGGAGTATATAACCAATCATTAGCAGCGGTGGTTACCGAGTAAGCATAAGTAGCGCAATTTGTTCCTGAACGAGGGTTAAGAGTACCGATGGCCCACGTATTTGCATCAAGGTTTGCACTTTGTGTTAACCAACCACAAGGCATTGATGTTGCGCCATCAAAGTTTTCAGTATGTGGATATGATGAAATTACTGTATTATTATAGTTGACTAAAACCGATTGTGAGTTTGTTGTTAAACCTCCACAAGTAATTACACATCTAAAATAGGTTGATAAACCTACATTATAATAATATGTTGCAGCAGTAGCCCCGCCTATATTTGTCCAAGTAGAATTATTACTACTTGATTGCCATTGGTAGGTTTGACCTGAGCCTAATGTTATCCCAGAAAGTGTAAAATTAACCACTGTTGGGTTACAAATAGAAGTTGAACTTGCAACAACTGTTGCCACTGGAGGAGGCGAAGTACAAGCCACCGGATTAGCTAACTGCAATGCAGCCAAAGCATTTACTCTACCATAACCCAAATCATTACTCCAGGTGCCATTAGGTTGACCACTTACATTTGTATTATAGGTATATCCGCCAACTTTTTCACAAGTTGATTCAATTATTTGACGAGCACTGGACATGCTCAGGTTGGGATTAACCGAAAGTATTAATGCCATTACACCAGCTGCATTAGGGCAAGCACTTGAAGTTCCATTAAAAGTTGCGGTATAGTTTCCTGTGCTATATCCTGCACTACCACTAATGTCACAGGTGTATATCTTCACTCCTGGGGCAGAAATATCTGTATTGGTTCCGTAATTTGATCCCCAAAATGTTTCACCATCACAAGAAGTTGTACTTTTACGCTGATTGCACATACTCATGGCTGTAACAGAAATTACATTTGTTAATGTTGCTGGATATGAAACAGCACCATTATCGTTTCCTGCTGCAAAAATTACAGGAGCACCAAGTCCACTTCTACCTTGGGTAACAGCTCTTGTAATAGCGTCATTAATTAAGCTAGAAGAAGATCCACCTCCCCAACTATTACTTAATACATCAGCGCCAGCAGTTTGCCATGCCCAATCTATGGCAGTTCCAATACTAGCATTGCTGGTAACCCAATTTCCATTGGCATCGCTATAAGCAATCCTTACTGGAATAATTTTGCAATTATACGCCACACCTGCAACTCCTAGTGAATTATTTCCTACACCAGCTACTATACCTGCGCAAGCTGTGCCATGAGCATCGTCTCCCGATGGTGCACCTCCAGAACCTAATCCTGTTGCATCGTATCCCCCTAGCATGTTTGCTTGTAAATCTGGGTGCACCAAATCTACACCTTCGTCAATAATGGCAACTTTTATTGCGTTAGAACCAGTAGAAATTGCCCAAGCACCAAAAATTTTCATGTCACATCCAGCTGTACCACTGTATTGAATGGCTGAACCTGTATTGTTTAAAGACCATTGGTAATTAAGAAAAGTATCATTGGTATTAAATTTCTTAAGCAATAATAAAAAGTCAGGTTCAGCACTTGAAAATTTACCACTTTCATAAAATTTGTTTGCCATTTGTAGGGCATTTAATCCTGTAGATTTAGGAACTTTAACTATAAACACTGATTTATCATATTTATAGTTTTCTACAATTTGTAAAGAATTGTCTTCAACCATTTGGTTAAGTAAAGGAACATCTAGTACATCTCTTAATTTAACGATAAACCTATCGGTAATACCTTGCTTACTTCCATCCTTAAATATTAAAAATGGATTTGCATATTCAACTAAATTGCTTTGTTCCAATCTTTTCAACAAGGCAATCAATTTTTCCTCACCTAAATTGCCATTCGTTTTGGCTACAGTAACCTTTGGTGAAGGCAACAACATCTCCCTGGTTAAGGGTTGTAACAAACTTTCGTTTTTTAAGAATCTTTCTTGTTCTTCAAAATTAACCTGTGGCAAGAACTTAATCAAAATTTGTGTTTCACCTAATTTAAAATTTTGCCTTCCATCAGGAGAATAGCTGTAATAATTATCAGGTTTGTTAGAAGCAAATCCGATAGTTTGTAAAGAGACGCTCAAAAGCATCAAACATTTTAAAAATAATTTTCTTTTCATCATGAGTTTTTTTCAATTTGATTACAAATATAGAAAATCCAATAAATAAATTTAGACAACACAAATTCCCAATAAAGTTCTCAAAATTGGTTAAGCCTTACAAAATACCTAAAATACTGTTTTAAAGGAAATTAGATTGATTAAACTTCTTAAATTTGTGCAAAAAAGTTATTGATTTCAATCCTTATTTTCTGTGGAGAACAAGTATTCAAATTTTTTTTTGTAAGGTTGTAACTTTATTTAAAGTGAGGCGTCATACGCATAAATAGGGCAAAATTTGATATGACCATAAGTGAATTTAATACCTGTGTTGATTTATATGCGGATAGTCTTTATCGTTTCATTGTAAAAAATGTAAAAGATGAAGACAAAGCAAAGGATATTGTGCAGGACACTTATGAAAAACTATGGAATAAAGTAAGCGATGTTGAAAGTTTGAATGCAAAATCATATATGTTTACCACTGCCTACAGAACCATGATTGACAGTATTCGCAGAGATAAAAAATTTAGTCCTATAGAAAAATTGCCTGAACCTTCACATACAAAACACGCGCAACCAGATTTGAAAAAAACCATTGATAATGCTTTGTCTAAATTATCAGAAATTCAAAGGAATGTGCTGTTATTAAGAGATTATGAAGGATATAATTACGAACAAATTGGTGAAATTACCGAATTAAGTGAATCGCAAGTAAAAGTGTATATATACCGCGCCCGAATTGCAATGAAAGATTATTTAGTAAGCATAGAAAATGTAATTTGAGATGGAAATAAATATTAATAATTACGAAATTGTTTTGGTTGATTACTTTGATGGGAAATTAAATGCCCTTGAAGTTGCAGAAGTATTACTTTTTTTAGAACAACATCCAAACATAAAAAAGGAGTTTGAGGCCTTTGGAACAATGCCCGAATCCTTCGAAGCAACTCTTAGTACTGATTTTAAAGTTCAACTTAAAAAGCATGCTCACTTAAAATCTTTTTCTAACAAAACTTTTGATGAATTACTTGTTGCCCAAATTGAAGGAGAATTTAACAACATTGAAAATGCTGCATTAAACAGCATTATTATTTCCAATGATTCCCTCAATACAAAGAAAAAAGTTTTTGAATTAACTAAATTAGTTCCCGATTTAAACCTTACATACCCTCATAAAAAAGACTTAAAAAGAAAAGAAGCAGTAATTTTTTATTTAAATAAAAGATTTGCTACAGCAGCTGCCATCTTGTTAATATCGGCTATGTTATTTTTGGTTTATAAAAATTCAGGAAATAGTTTTCAATCAGCCCCCATAGCCAATAATAACAGCAATAAAAATTCAAATCTTGTGAAGCAAAAAGTTGGCCCACAAAATCAAAGTAATATTAATGATGTAAATTTAGCTCAATCTTCAAATATTGTTAAGCCTGAAAACACTGCTTCTTACTCTAAGGTAAATCAAAAAAATGGAAATGCGAATCAAAAAAATATTCCTGTTCAATTGAAAGCAATTTTTTCTGCCGAAAATCAAGAAAAAATAAGTCTAGCATTAGTTCCCATGCCAATCAAAAAAATTGAAAATCAGCCAATTCAAAATGAATTAAAAAACTTAAATATAAATGATGAAATAAAGTCAGTTGAATCAATTACAAGTTTGGGTTTCAACTATGAAGATGAAAAATTTTTAACACTTGGTAATTGGATAAAAAAGAAATTTATTGAACGAAGTAAAAACAATTTAATTGAAAATGAAAAGCCTTTGCTTGAGGAAGAATTAGTTATTGACCCAATGACAGTTGCCTCTGTTGGTGCAGGAATTCTAGAAAAAACCACTGGTAAAAAAGTTTCATTAAGTAGATCATACAATAAAGGCGGAAGTGTTAAATCTTACACCTTTGCTGCTGGAAATTTTAAATATGAAAGAATAAAATAGGTAATACTTATTTTTGAATGGTGAATGTTTGAATGGTGAATGTTTGAATGGTGAATGGTGAATGTTTGAATGGTGAATGGTGAATGGTGAATGGTTGAATGGTGAATGTTTGATTGGTGAATGGTGAATGTTTGAATGGTGAATGGTGAATGGTGAATGTTTGAATGGTGAATGTTTGATTGGTGAATGGTTGAATGGTGAATGGTGAATGGTTGAATGGTGAATGGTGAATGGTGAATGGTAAATATTTGAATGGTTGAATGGTGAATGGTGCATGGTGAATTTAAGTTCAACAAATGGTGTATTTTGATACTAATTTTTTACAACTTTTCCTTTAAATATTTTCCAGTATAAGAATTTTTATTTTTAATTAAATCTTCGGGAGTACCTTCAAAAACAACATTACCTCCTGCCTCACCACCTTCTGGCCCCATATCAATAATCCAATCGGCACATTTTATCACCTCTAAATTGTGTTCCACAATTATTAATGAATGACCTTGTTCTACAAGAGCATTAAATGCGTACAACAATTTCTTAATATCATGAAAATGTAGGCCTGTAGTTGGTTCATCAAAAATAAAAAGAGTTTTCTTTTCAGTTGCACCTTTAATAAGGAAAGTGGCAAGTTTTATTCTTTGTGCTTCTCCCCCGCTTAACGTACTTGATGATTGTCCTAATTGTACATACCCTAATCCAACATCGCTGAGCGGTTTTAATCGAGCAGCAATTTTCTTTTCAGTATTTCCTGGGCGTAGACCTTCTTCAAAGAATGAAATGGCATCATCAATGGTCATTTCAAGTAATTCACTTATGTTTTTATTTTGAAAAGTAACTTCTAAAACATCTTGTTTAAATCTTTTACCATTACAATTTTCACACACTAGCTCTATATCAGCCATAAACTGCATTTCAATGTTTACGGTACCTTCACCCAAACACATATCACATCGCCCACCTTCTACATTAAACGAAAATGTTGAAGGTTTATACCCTCGGGTTTTTGCCAGTGCTTGTTCGGCATACAAAGCACGAATTTCATCGTAAGCTTTTACATAAGTGGCGGGATTACTTCTTGATGATTTACCTATTGGGTTTTGGTCAATCATTTCAATAGCCTCTACCAATTTAATACTGCCTTCTATTTTATCGAAAACGCCAGTTTGTTCACTATATCCTTCAAACATTTTTTTTAATGAAGGATATAATATTTTTTTAACCAAAGATGTTTTTCCACTACCACTAACGCCAGTAACCACAGTAATTGTGTTTAATGGGAACGAAACATTAACACCTTTTAAATTATTTTCACGTGCACCTTTGATGGTGATAGCTTCTTTCCATTTTCTTCGATGGTTTGGCACATTTATTTTTTCTGTTCCAGTTAAATATTTTGCGGTTAGGCTCTCTTTTTGATATTTAAGTTGATCCCAGTTTCCTTGAAATACAAGGTTTCCACCTTGTGAACCCGACAGTGGCCCAATGTCAATAATTTCATCGGCATGTTTCATAATTTCTTCATCATGCTCCACCACGATAACAGAATTTCCAGCTTTTTTTAGTGCCTTTAGTACTCCAATTAAACGTTCTGTATCACGGCTATGCAAGCCAATACTAGGTTCATCTAAAATATACATACTTCCAACTAAACTACTTCCAAGTGAGCCAGCCAAATTTATTCTTTGTGATTCGCCCCCACTCAAAGTGTTACTCATTCTGTTTAAGGTAAGATAACTTAATCCCACATCGCACAGGTATGATAGGCGATTATTAATTTCAATAAGCAATCGTTTACTAACTTCCTCATCATGTTTCGACAATTCGATATTTTTAAAAAAGTGCAATGTTTCATCCACGCTCAACAATACCATATCACAAATTGATTTTCCAGCAATTTTTACATATTGTGCATCTTTTCGCAAACGTGAACCCAAACATTCAGGACAAGTTGTTTTGCCACGATATCTTGATAACATAACGCGATATTGTATTTTAAATGCTTGCTCCTCAATACTTTTAAAAAAAGCATCTATACCATCAACACCTTTAGTACCTTTCCACAAAAGTTCTTTCTGCTTTTCGGTTAAGTCATAATAGGGACGATGTATAGGAAAATTAATTGCATCAGCTTTTTTAATAAAATATTCCTTCCACTCCTTCATGGTTTCGCCTTTCCAGCAAGCTACAGCTCCTTCAAAAACAGATAAACTTTTATCAGGAATTACTAAATCAGGATCAATGCCAATGGTAGTTCCAAAACCATCGCATATTTTGCATGCACCTAAAGGATTATTAAAACTAAAAAAATGGACGTTTGGCTCTTCAAAGGTAATGCCATCTAACTCAAAGCGATTGCTAAAATGTTTATTGAATTTCGACTCCAATTCATTATCTAAACTTGAGTTTTCAGGCAATTCAATATTTAATATACATTCGCCTTCACCCTCATAAAAGGCGGTTTGTACGCTATCTGCCCAACGATTGGCTGCATCCTCATCTTCAGTATTTATAACCAACCTATCAATTACAATGGATAATTTTAATGAATCTGTTTTTTTTGTCTTCTTTTCAGAAATTGTGGCTAAAGCATCTTCAATACGTTGTAATTTGTTATCAATTAAAATTCGCGAAAACCCCTGTTGTAAAAGTAAATTCAATACTTTTTCAAAAACTACATTTTGTGTGTAATGCTTAGGTGCCAAAATCATGAGTTTTGTTGAAGCTGGCAATGTGCCTATATAGTCAACCACATCGCTTACTGTGTGGCGCTTCACTTCATTTCCTGACACTGGCGAAATTGTTTTTCCTATACGAGCATATAACAATTTTAAATAGTCGTAAATCTCTGTGGTTGTGCCAACAGTGGAGCGCGGGTTTCTTGAATTCACCTTTTGTTCAATAGCAATGGCGGGGCTAATGCCTTTGATATAATCCACTTCAGGTTTGTTAATTCTACCTAAAAATTGACGTGCGTATGATGATAAACTCTCTACATATCTTCTTTGCCCCTCAGCATATAAAGTGTCAAATGCTAGTGATGACTTTCCACTTCCGCTTAAACCAGTAATTACTGACAGTTTATTCCGTGGTATAGCAACATCAATATTTTTTAAATTATGTATGCGGGCGCCTTTAATCAGAATAAATTCTTTTGGGCTTAATTGGTCAAATTTTTCGTTATTATCCATAGTAAAAATCAGCCTGCAAAGTTAGCTTATTTTTTTGGGTTTAAACTTTAAAAGTTAAAACAAAATAATAGCAAAATGTGGATTTTAATTTATTTCATGAGGGTGCATCCCTCCATACCGAAGTTTCGGCATGAGGGTCGCGCCATTCGCTATATCTTTATTTTACAAAACACAAGGCAATGCCAAAATAAAGGATGCCGCTCCTGTCGCTTGCACAAATTAATGAGCCTATTTTTATAATTTAGTGGCATTTAATAATACTTTAAACATTATTAATGCATGTGTTTATTGCAAAAGGGATAGCAGCAGCTACCATGTAGCGCTAATAGCCCGACCATTGCCTTTTTCAGCAAGGATTGCTGTAATAGGCAATGGGTTTGCCCAAAAAAAAATTGATGCTCTTTTTAATTCACCAATAATCGTTAATAAAATATTAATTGTTTACCCAATGATGTAACTATAAACCATATTTTTAAGTTTATAATTTTAAAACACAATATGATGGTTCGCACTTTTTTAAAGTTTTCACAAATATGTTTTACTTTTTCGTTTGCATGGTTGGTTTTATGCGGTAACATGGCTGTGAACAAGGCATATAAAAACAATAAAGTAGAGAAAAAACACACCGAAAATCAATTGAATACGAGCTTTGTTTATTGCCATGAATTGCAAACAGAAAGACTTGACACAGTGGCTAGAACTATTTTTTGGCGTAAATTAATGAATACCTCTAAAGACACTTTTGTGTTTTATGCATCGCCCGAAAAAATTGTTCTTTGCAGCGTTGGAGCTGATGTTTATACTAATTTTACTGACCTTCAAAAGGATTTATTTAAAGATAGTTTGCGTGTAAGGTATAATTTAGCTACTGATAAAAGAATTATGTACGCTATGGGTCGCAACCATTTTTACAATGTAAGTAGTGTGGTGAGTGATATTGAAAAAAGTAATGATATTTTTAAAAAACAAGGTGTTGACCCTTTTTATGCTCAGGCTATTTTGCTTATTGAAAGTCCAGGGAAATTAGCTAAATCAACTGTTGGCGCCTATGGCCCGTTTCAATTAATGAAAAGTGTTGGTATTAAATATGGTTTAAAAGTAAACAGTAAAATTGATGAGCGTGGGAATTTAGAAAAAAGTGCTGTTGCTGCTTGTAAATTAATTTCAAATGTGTGTGTGCCATATACCAACAAAATGCTCGAAAAATATAATTTAGCTTGGTGTGAAACCGATTTATGGTACAGATTACTAGTTCTTCATGTTTATCATGCAGGAGCTGGAAATGTAGCAAAGGCTCTTCATGTAATTCAGCCTCAAGTTGGCAACATGGCTATGATTATGCAGTTATGGAATACAAACGCAGGTGGTTTTCAAAATTGCTCTCAAAATTACTCACAGGTGGCTATTGCTTCCTTATTTGAACTTGACGAATACCTTATTAAACAAAGCAGTAAACAAATTGCTGAGAATTAGAGTTGGAAAGGGGAAAGTTGAAAGTTGGAAAGTTGAAAGTTGGAAAGGGGAAAGTGGAAAGTTGAAAGTTGAAAGTTGAAAGTTGGAAAGGGGAAAGTTGGAAAGGGGAAAGTGGAAAGTTGGAAAGGGGAAAGTTG
>DAORKI010000106.1:0-12485 GCA_035439485.1 Bacteroidia bacterium | reverse complement strand
TCGAACCGGCATGGAAGTGAATCCACTGGTGTTTGAGACCAGCGCGTCTACCAATTCCGCCATCCGGGCGGATTTTTCCTTTTGGGGCAGCGAAAGTAAGGATTTGTTTCTTACTCTCAAATTTTTTTTAAATTATTCTTTAAAAACCCAAATCTTCTTCTCTACTTCTTCCATAGGTGTGAATTTGCCAAAAAAACGCGTAGCCTTTACTGTGCGATCATCAATCCAATGATAATTTCCGCCTCTTGGCTTGCCAAATATGATTCCATGATATTTAAATCCATGTTGTTGTAACCATTGTTCTGTGTAAGCTCGATGTTCTTCTAATCTTGATGTAAAAAATGTAATTTTATGACCTTCATCAAACCATGCATTAACAGTTTCTAATGCCCCATCAATGATGGCAGCAGTTAACATTCGCTCTGGTTCTTCATTAGGCACGTCTTCACAAATAGTGCCATCTATATCAATTAAATAATTTGTAATATGGGGAGGAAGCCCTGGACTAATCCTTTTACCATGTATATCAAATTGTTCGTTAAGCTCCATGTTGTTTATTTTAATATTTGGTTTAGCGATGCTTCATATTAGCCATAATTTTCAAATAAAATGGCACTTAAAAAAAGTAAAAAGATGATTTCTGAAATCCATTTGAATTTGGTCATTAAAAAGTAATTGGCAATAAATACTGAAAGCGGAATTGCGGCAATACTAAGGTAGGTGATATTGAATACAGGAGCCATAGAGTAGGATAGAAGGGATAGGCCTAATAACCAAAATAAAACCACTAAAAAATTTCGTGAAAGTATAGTATTTACAGGCCAACCTTTTAATAATGTAAGTATTGAAAAAGCCATTAAAAGCAACAACATTGAAGCTACTGCTACAAACGTTGGTCTTTGATTACTTAATGTGAGTAATGAGTCTGATGAAGGAAAAAATATTTTATCATATAACAAGAAATTAACTTTATCAGTCCAAAAATAATAAACAATGACAAAAACATAGGGAAGTATTAAACCTATCATGGAAATTATCCACTCTCGCCAAACAAAAGGCCTTATTACTATAAGCGTTACCCATATTAATGGATAAATTATGATGGATGGAAAATAAAATAACGATGAAATAGCTATAAAAAATGAGGCATCAAAAATACTTGAAAAGGCTTCTTCCACGCGGTAAGAAAGTCCAATTTTAAATAGCGCTAACAGAATAAAAAAATTAGAAAATAGCAAAGGATAAAAATGGGTAAGCGGTTTACAACAACTCATCAGCAAACAATAAAAAATGGCTGGCATAGCTGTTTTTTTGGCCATGATTTCAAATTTATTTAAAATATAGTTAAGCAATATTGACTCAACAACAATCATTAAAAAGGCTAAATAATTATGAATAAAGGGCAAATTGTTGGCTCCACGAGCATAAAATTCATACAATGGCATTGTATTGTTGTATGGAATTGTAGCAGCGTTTTGAAATGCTGGAATCCATATAACTAGCATTGCAATTGACAACAACACTAAGGATAAAGTTTGGTTGTTTTTGAATATTGAAATAAACATATAGGAATTATGTGTCAAAGTAAATACTTTTTAACGCAATTTTGAAATTTAAACTATGACGAATTTTGATTTGATTTTTTTTAAATTATGATGGCCCCCAAAGAAAAATAGTATTCAACCCAAATTAATCTATAGGAGATTTAAAAAATCGAACTACTTGATTTAGTTGGGTTAATCCCGATTTAGAAAATGTGATCAGATTTGTAAAAATCTGATTTACAATTTCTATATCGCTTACGCATTTCTAATGCGTAAGCTGGGTTCAAATAAGTTATATTTAGGTCTGAATAGGTTTATTTTATCAAATTGGCTCAATAATCGCTTGAAATCCTAATTTTTGTATGAAAAAAATCAGTTAATTTGTAGCTTATAATTTTGTTAATTGAAGAATGTATATTTTCACTGTATTGAATACTGTTAGATTATTGTAATAAGCATAAACTAAATTAATGAAATAAAGACACTGAGTCACCTAAAAAAATTTATAAAATAAACTATTAGTATGAAATTAATTTTAAGGTTATTAATTGTTGCTTTAGCTTTCGTTTTTTCTTCGTGTGAATCTGAAAAACAAGCTGATAATTACATTGAAGCTGAAGTTAATGATAGTCATTCTTTTTCAAATCCACGACAAATTAGCATGTCGCATATTCATCTGAATTTAAAGGTTAACTTCGATAGCACTTGTTTAGAAGGAACAGCCTCTATTAATTTGATTAGAAACAAACCTACCGACACGCTTTGGCTAGACACCAGAGGCTTACAAATAATGTATGTTACTTTAGATAGCGCCACTGAAAAAGTGAATTATTTTCTTGGGAATGATGTCATTTTCAAAGGAAAACCTCTTGGGATTCCAGTGAAACAAAATACTAAAGTGGTACATATCAAATACAAAACAACCAATCAAAGTGTGGCTTTGCAATGGTTAAGTCCTTCACAAACAGCTGGAAAAGATTTTCCATTTTTATTTACACAATCTGAAGCCAATTTAGCACGTAGTTGGGTTCCTTGTCAAGATAATCCCGGTGTCAGATTTACCTATAGTGCTGATATTACTGTGCCTAAAAATATGATGGCTTTAATGAGTGCTGAAAATCCACAAAAGAAAAACGAGACAGGTGTTTATCATTTTGAAATGAAAGAAAAAATTCCTGCCTACCTCATGGCCTTGGCGGTTGGAAATATTGAGTTCTTGGCAACTGGTAATCGCACGGGTGTGTATTCTGAACCTGCCATGGTTCATAAAGCTGTAGTTGAATTTTCAGAAATGGATGATATGGTGCAAGCTGCAGAAGCATTGTATGGACCTTATCGTTGGGGACGCTTTGATGTAATTGTGTTACCTCCATCTTTCCCTTTTGGAGGTATGGAAAACCCAAAATTAACTTTTTTAACACCTACCCTGGTGGTTGGCGACAAATCACTAACTGCAGTGGTGGCCCACGAATTAGCTCATTCTTGGAGTGGAAATTTAGTAACCAACGCCACTTGGAACGATTTCTGGTTAAATGAGGGCTTTACTGTTTATATTGAAAGAAGAATTGTGGAACGCTTGAGAGGTAAAGATTTTGCAGATATGCAAGCAGTGCTTGGTATGCAAGATTTAAAAGAAACTTTAGAAGATTTAAAAAAGGAACCAGATGATACGCGTTTAAAATTGAATTTAGAAAACCGTGACCCTGACGATGGAATGACTGATGTTGCCTATGAAAAAGGTTATTTATTTTTAAGATTAATTGAAGAAACTGTTGGGCGCGAAATGTTTGATAAATTTTTGACCAAATATTTCGATGAACACGCATTTAAGAGCATTACTACTGAAACTTTCATTCATTATCTAAAAGTTAATTTACTTAACGAAAAAAATAATTTTTTAAATAAAGTTAATATCGATGAATGGGTTTATAAATCAGGAATCCCGGCTAATTGCCCAAAAATTCAGTCCGAAAAATTTAAAACAATTGAAAGTAAAGTAGACATGTTTTTAAAAGGTACTAGTGCTAATGAGTTAAACTTACAACATGTTACCACCAATGAATGGCTTCACTTTTTAGATGCCTTGCCTGCAAAACTAAGTCAGGCACAAATGAAAGATTTAGATTCAACATACCAATTTACAGATAGCGGAAATGCTGAAATTTTATGTAAATGGTTAAGAAAAAGCATTGCAAGTAACTACGTAAAAACTGATGAAACTCTAGAGTATTTTTTAATCCATACAGGAAGAAGAAAATTTGTGAAACCATTATTTTCGGAACTTGCAAAAACTCCTGAAGGTTTAGAAAAAGCAAAATTAATTTATGCAAAAGCTAAACCTAATTATCATGCTTTGGTTATAAATACACTAGAGCAAATTTTAGAAAAACAATCTGTAAAAATGTAAGCGATAATTGCTTAAAAAATATCTTATAAAATGATAACAATAGAAAAAATTCTTGAAGCATTAAGAAATGTAGATGACCCTGATTTGAAAAAGGATATAGTAACTTTAGGCATGGTGAGAGATGTAAAAGTGGATGGTAAAAAAGTAAATTTTACTGTAGTGCTTACAACTCCTGCTTGTCCAATGAAAGAAATGATTCACAAAGCTTGTGTAAACGCTGTTATACATTTTGTTGACAAGGAGGCGCAAGTGGAAGTGAAGATGACCGCTGATGTTACTTCTAGAAGAAACAGTGGGGCTCTTTTGTTGCCTAAGGTTAAAAATATTATAGCAATAGCTTCAGGTAAAGGTGGCGTTGGAAAATCAACTGTTGCCTCAAATTTAGCAGTGGCACTGGCGCTCAATGGTGCTAAAGTGGGTTTAGTGGATGCTGATATTTATGGACCTTCAATTCCAATTATGTTTGATGTTATGGATGAAAAGCCAATGATTAAACAAATTGAGGGCAAAAACTATATCATCCCAGTTGAATCTTATGGTGTAAAGTTATTATCAATTGGTTTTTTTGCAGATGCATCTCAGGCTATTGTTTGGCGTGGTCCAATGGCTAGCAAGGCATTAAACCAAATGTTTGCAGATGCTGAATGGGGTGAACTTGATTATATGTTAATTGATTTACCCCCAGGTACTGGCGATATTCATCTTAGCTTAGTTCAAGCTGTGCCTTTAACAGGTGCTATTGTGGTCAGTACACCTCAACAAGTTGCTTTAGCTGATGCTCAAAAAGGTGTAAGCATGTTTAAAATGCCAAATATAAATGTACCTGTGCTAGGTATAATTGAAAATATGGCTTATTTCACCCCAGAGGAACTCCCAAATAATAAATACTACATTTTTGGTAAAGATGGCGCCAAAAATTTAGCAGAAAGAATCAATGTTCCTCTTTTAGGTGAGATTCCTTTAGTGCAAAGTATTCGTGAAGCTGGCGATGCTGGCCGCCCGGCTGCTTTACAAAATAATACCACCTTATCGAATGTGTTTAAAGAAATTGCGCAAAGGGTAGCTCAAGAAGTGGCAATAAGAAATGCCGAAAAATTGACAAATGAAGTTCATGCTTAATGTCTTACATTACTTTTAAAGCAATTTTAGTGTAAATGCTCTATTGCATGCTTTTTGTTGGGTAATAAATTTTTGAGTGTCCAATCTAATTTATTCTCGAAAACATTTTTGCGATGCTTGCATTCAGAAATGCTACAAATGCTGCAAGAGGTAGGTATGCAAGGGTCAGAGTGAATAAAAAACTCTATGTCTTCGTGAATTTGTTCCTTTATAAGCTGTTCCACAGCTATAACTTCAGTATGTGTTTGCTCAAGACTATCATACCATGGAAGCGTAATATGTGCATCAATATGCAATGTATGTCCATATTTTAATACTCGTAAGTTGTGCATATCGATCCACTTTTCTTTCCTGTATTTATTTAGTACCGTAATAACATTTTCAAGATTTTTATAATCTGCTTCATCAAGTAAACCTGTAATTGACTCTTTTAACAATTTGTAACCAGTAAACAATATGAATACTCCAAAAATGATGGCTATCAAGTGATCAAGCCAAAGCAAATTTGTCAAATAAATAAATAGTAAACCTACAACTAATCCTATACTTGATATGGTATCTGCAACTAAATGTTTACCATCGGCTATCATCAAAACTGAATGATGTTTTTTACCCAAACCAATTAAATATTTACCCATAAAAAAGTTAGCTGCTCCAGCAATAAGAGACATAATAGCTGCAACATCTAAACTGTGAATTTTTGCTGGCTGAAATATGCCATATATTGATTTAGCAATAATTAATATACCAGTTATAAATATTAATCCTCCTTCAAAACCTGCACTCAATAATTCAATTTTACCGTGTCCATAAGGATGGTCTTCATCTTTGGGTTGTGACGAATAATATAGGCTATATAAGGCAAATAATCCAGCAATAATATTAATAATTGATTCTAATGCATCGGTCAACACAGCGTTAGAATGGGTAAGAAAATAGGCGGTAATTTTAATACCCATAATAATTAAGCCACCAAACAAAACCCTTTGCATGGCTATTATTTTTATCCTTGAAACGCTTTTTTCCAAGTTTATTATTTAGTGTAGTTCATAAAAATCATTTAAATCAGGAATTTCAATATTGTTGAACCCTTCTTCCATTAACTTAATTTTAAAATCATACATCACATCTTCATTACCATGTACTAAAAACAATTGTTTTACTTTTGATTTGTCTTGACACGATAAAAAGTCAATCATCTCTGTATAATCTGCATGAGCACTGTATGAGTTTATTGATTTTACTTGTATTTTTACATCATGTTGTTCACCAAAAATTTTAACCTGTTTGTCCCCTCTCAATAAGCGGTGGCCTAGCGAGTTAGGTGGCACAAAACCAACCACCAAAAGGGTGCAATTTTCTTTTCCAATATTATTATGCAAATGATGTTTTATACGACCTGCTTCCATCATGCCCGAGGCACTAATAATAATACATGGTTCTTTTAATTCATTCAAGGCCTTTGATTCTTCACCATCTTGTATATAAACCAAATTTTTAAAACCAAATGGGTCTTCATCAATCTCCATATATTTTTGGATGTCATCATTAAAACTGTCCGTGTATTTTCTCATGATTTCTGTAGCATTCATACTCAATGGGCTATCTACAAATACCTTTACAGGAGGCAATAATCCTTGAGTTTTAAGCCTATCTAGTGTATAAACGATTTCTTGTGTTCGTCCTAAACTAAAGGCTGGAATGAGCAATTTCCCTTTTTTTACAACACATGTTTCTTGAACAACTTGTAATAATTTTTCTGCAGCTAAGGCTGCATCATCATGTAATCTATTACCATAGGTTGATTCACATATAATGTAATCGGCCTGCCTAAATTTTTCTGGTGCTTTAATTATTAAATCATGCGGTCTTCCTATATCTCCAGTAAAACATAAATGTATTATTTTGTTATCTTCTTTTATAGCTAAATTTACCACAGCACTTCCTAAAATATGACCTGCATCTGTAAAAACAAAACTTACTTCATCTGTCACTGAAAACTCATTATGGTATGGCACCGAATAAAAATGTTTCATACATTTTGTGGCATCTTTAACTGTATATAATGGCTTCAATGCTGGTTTACCTGCTTTTGCTCTTCTTTTGTTTAAAAATACCATATCACTTTCGTGAATATGTGCACTATCCAATAACATTATGGCACATAAATCTCGTGTGGCAGGAGTGGCATAAATTTTACCCGCAAAACCTTGTTTCACCAATAGTGGTAAATTTCCTGAATGGTCTATATGGGCATGAGATAAAATTACTGCATCAATTTCAGCTGGGTTAAACCCAAAGTGACTATTGAGCTCTTCATTATCTTTTGCACTATTTTGATACAAACCACAATCAAGTAAAATCTTTTTGCCATTTTTTGTGGTGATTAAATGCTTACTTCCTGTAACTGTTTTTGCTGCACCTTTAAATGTAAGTATCATTAAATTGAATTTTGATTGTGAAAGTAGCTATTTTTAATTCAAATTAACAAATAAAAAACACTCTTGCAAAAATCACCTAGTTTTATAACAGCAATATATGGCTAAAAAATAATACCGAATACACTTTCAATTTAGCCCAAATTAATCAATAAGAGATTTAAAAAATCGAACTATTTGATTTATACCGATTTGATATTTGTATTAGACCAAACAAATTTGGTCTAACAAATGATCATCGGCATTTACCTCAGTTTGAAATGGTCTAAAAACCATTTCACTTTCGTATAAGTTGGGTTAATCCCGATTTAGAAAATGTGATCAGATTTGTAAAAATCTGATTTACAATTTCTTTATCGTTTACGCATTTCTAATGCGCAATCTGGGCTCAATTTAGTGCAATTGCGGCATTGACTTATTCTGCTATTTTCAACTTGTATCGGCATTAATCATTGCATATTCATATATACAAAAAATGAATTAATAGAATAAGGCATTCTAAGTAAACATAAATCTATCAACGTAATTTTATGCCCTTGTTTTTCTTATCAGCATATTGTATAATGCATTTTGAACCTAGTCTATTCTTCCCAAACATCAAAATTAGGGCAATTTAAAATGTACTTAAAATCAATCAATTGTTAAACCCCTTTAATTCTGGAATCTTATTTCTTAGGTCATGGCCATTTTCATAAAATGATTTTAAGTTGGTTAAATAAAAGGTCCAACCTTCTAAACATCCAATTCTAATGTTGAATTTCGATGCTTCATCTGTTGGAATATTATGTTGTGTTAGCTTTATAATAGTATACTCTCCCATTGCTTCGAGTTGTATGTCCACTATACAATTTCCTGCAAAAGTAAACTGAAAAAAATCAAGGCCATTTGCCTGCATAATTTTTCCGCTTTCCACTATTTCGTATAAATACCATGACCATTTGTAATCACATCCTGATGTTGTATTTTGCATATGCTGTGTATTGCTATATATACATTTCTCAAGAAACCACTTTTCAATTTCATTTGGGATAGACCAAGCATTATAAATGGTTTTCATACTTGATTTCACAGCAAGCGATAACGTGAAAGAGCTCCAATCTGTTTTCATAGCTAATTTAATTTATATAATTATAATTCGTCTAATTTATTCTTTAGGAGCATATAAATCAAAATTGCAATTTACTCCCATTTGAAAATATGATTTGGTAATTACGCCAACAGTTTGAGCCAAATAACCAATTTGAGCATTTAAACGCTTCGAAAATTGATACCCAAAACCACCATACAATCGATTTCTATCAAACGGGTTGGCGGTAATGTTGACAAACAATTCATCATAAAAACTCAAAAACAAGGTACCACTTTCCATTGTATTTTTGTTGAGCGGAATATTTAATCGCAGTAAATATCTTAACCTATCACGATAAAATTTATCAGTCTTGGTCTGAATCCATCTTTGCTCTACGCGATAACGGTGCTCAAAATAAAATTTTCCTATATTTTGCTTCAATAAAAGTTGTTCCCACATTCTATTTTCATTTACTTGAGGCTTTTCAAAAATGGCGTCATCAAAAGTAAAATTGTGAATAGATGCATAGCCTAAGGTTAAATTTGAAGATGTATTAATATAGTAAATTATTCCGGTTCTCAGTATTACTTGTTCAGGCTGATTTAATAATTTATAATCACGAAATTGAGCTTCTAAATGAATTCCAAATTTTTCCTTCATTCTTACTTGGCTCGTAAACATGCTCCAATTACCAATAATTGGCTCTTTTTTATTCAGTTGGGCATGTGATTTAAATGATGAAATTGAAATTAAAAAAAATAACAATTCGGGCCAAAATTTTAAGCGCAAATGCAGTTCCATCATCTTTTTATTTAATTCCATCTTGTTCATTAATTTAACAGAAAATATTTTTTGTTAGCAAAGTAAATGCATTTTGTTTTCATTCAGCAATATTGCCATCAAGTATAAGTACAGAATTTTGTAAATTTTCATTTTTTAACCAAAATATTTATGACAAATAGAATTATTAAAAAACAATTTTTTAGATATAATCACGTTGAATAAATACAAATTATACTCTTGTAAATACTTATATGATGAAAGCTATTCATCAACTGATTCAAAAATTTGAAAACAACTCAATCGATACTCCATTTGCAATTTTCATAAAAGAACTTTCAGTATTTACTATCAAGCAGTTTCTTTCTTGTGTTTTTCCTGCCTTCATATTTATGATGTTACTTTTTTCAAAAATAGTTCCTTTAGGTTTTTTACCACGTTATGATTTTTTGTTAATTTCTTGTATTTGCATGCAATGGCTCATGTTTAAATATAAATTAGAAACAAGTTCTGAGTTACTTGTTATTACCATGTTTCATTTGCTAGGTTTAAGCTTAGAAATTTTTAAAGTGTATAAAGGTTCATGGAGTTATAATGAATTTTCCTATACTAAAATATTAAACGTTCCCTTATACAGTGGTTTTATGTACGCAAGCGTTGGTAGCTATGTTTGCCAGGCTTGGCGCTGGTTCAATTTAAAAGTAAAAAATTGGCCTCCAAGCTGGCAAACCATAATAATTTCTGCACTAATTTATTTTAATTTTTTTACGCACCATTATTTTTTTGATTTTAGATGGCTAATTACAGTTCTTCTTTTATTGGTGTTTTGGAATACTATGGTTACATTCAACACCAATGGTCAAATCAGAAAAATGCCTATTGTGCTTGCTTATTTATTGATTGGATTTTTTATTTGGTTAGCCGAAAACATGGCTACATTTTTAGGCGCATGGAAATATGCTTCACAACATGATGGCTGGAAGATGGTTGATTTAGGAAAAATATCGTCATGGTTTTTGTTAATTGTATTATCAATAGTGATTGTTACTCAATTAAAAATATTAAAATATGGTGTAGAAAATAAATAATTTTGCAAGCAAAGAAACAAATACTGTATATGAAAATTAAAGTAAAAGGAGAAATTATTATTCCATTAGAAGGCCATAAAGTTTTTTCCTTTATTGCCAATCTTGAAAATGATAAATTATGGAGGAAAGAAATAAACTACAGTACAATAAATGGAGAAATTCAATTGGGAACAGTGGTTAAAGAAAGTTCATATTTATCAAAACGTGTCCCTGAAAATATTTTAGAATTAATATGTACCGAATTTAATTTAAATCATCTAATCACCTACACTACTATTGAAAATCAAGCTTTTTATTTACAAAGTAAGCGCATAGTTATACCGTTTAACACCCATCAATCCAAATTTATTTATGAAATTATTTTTGATAAAAGCTTGGTGAAACATGGCATCGGATTTAACCTTCCAAATTTTTTAATTAAAATGGTAGCCCAATCTGATATGAATAAGTATTTAAAAAAATTAAAACAAATTTTGGAAGCTAATTCACAAAACTAATATTATTAAAGAAATGCAAGTACATACTACCTTCTTTGTTGTGGCATGCTACGCATCATTTTAGCCATTTGTTCCTTATTACCCATCATTTTCATCATTTTTCGGGTATCATCAAATTGCTTAATTAGCTTGTTCACTTCTTGAATATTGGTACCACTTCCCTTTGCAATTCTACTTCTTCTTGAACCGTTTAAAATATCAGGGTTCTCTCTTTCCTGAGGAGTCATAGAATAAATGATAGCTTCAATGCCTTTAAATGCATCATCATTAATGTCAACATCCTTCAAAGCCTTACCTACGCCTGGAATCATACCAACCAAATCTTTTAAATTACCCATCTTCTTTATTTGTTGTAATTGGCCTAAAAAGTCGTTAAAGTTGAATTGATTTTTGGCAATTTTCTTTTGTAGCTTTCTAGCTTCCTCAACATTAAATTGCTCTTGCGCACGTTCTACCAAGCTTACCACATCACCCATGCCCAATATTCTGTCGGCCATACGTTCAGGATAAAAAACATCTAAGGCCTCCATTTTCTCGCCTGTTCCAATAAATTTAATTGGTTTATCAACAGTATAACGAATAGAAAGCGCTGCTCCACCGCGGGTATCGCCATCTAACTTGGTTAAAATAACTCCATCAAAATTCAATCTGTCGTTAAACGCTTTAGCTGTGTTCACTGCATCTTGACCAGTCATGGAATCCACCACAAACAATATTTCATCTGGATTAATAGCGCTTTTTACGGCAGCAATTTCATCCATCATTACCTCATCAATGGCTAAACGTCCAGCAGTATCTATAATTACAACTGTATTATTATTTTCTTTCGCTTGCTTAATAGCTCTAGTTGCAATATCAACTGGGTTTTTGCTATCAATATCAGCAAATACTGGAATACCTAACTGCTCGCCCAAAACTTGCAATTGATTGATAGCAGCTGGACGATAAACGTCACATGCCACTAATAATGGGCGTTTACCTTTTTTATTTTTTAGATAATTGGCTAATTTACCTGAAAAAGTAGTCTTTCCCGAACCTTGTAATCCACTCATTAAAATGATAGTAGGATTGTTCTTTAAATTTATCTCTTGCATGCTGCCACCCATCAGCAAAGCCAATTCATCATGCACAATTTTAACCATTAACTGACCTGGCGAAACTGAAGTTAATACGTTAGCACCAAGCGCTTTTTCTTTAACTGTCTCAGTAAATTGTTTTGCTATTTTAAAGTTAACATCGGCATCAAGCAAGGCCTTTCTAACTTCTTTTAATGTTTCGGCAACGTTAATCTCGGTAATTTGTCCGTGACCTTTTAATATCTTAAACGCTCTGTCAAACTTATCACTTAAACTTTCAAACATGGGTATTTTGTTTTTTAGGAATGCAAAATTAAACTTTATTCACTAAAAAAAATTAAAAGTTTATGATTATTTTAGGCTTTTCGGCATTGAGAATCATAATTGAATTGAATCATACTTTTGCAAATATCTAGTCGTCCCTCAAAAAGTCATTTTTAAACGGGAGAGATGTTGGCCTTGTGAAA
>DAORKI010000105.1:0-12488 GCA_035439485.1 Bacteroidia bacterium | reverse complement strand
TTCCTCATCCTGGCCACCGGAATATTCAATTGTTCGCGGTATTTTGCCACGGTTCTGCGGGCAATATTATAGCCTTTTTCTTTTAAGATTTTGGCGAGTTTTTCATCCGTTAGTGGCTTGCCTTTTTTCTCAGCTGCAATGCAGTCTTCTAAAATCTTTTTAACTTCTCGAGTTGAAACTTCTTCACCTTGGTCGTTAGATAATGATTCACTAAAAAATGATTTAAGCAACAAAGTACCAAATGGAGTTTGAATATATTTACTATTAGCCACACGCGATACTGTCGAAATGTCAAGTCCAACTTTATCGGCAATATCTTTTAAAATCATAGGCTTCATTTTGGTTTCATCACCTTCCAAAAAATACTCATATTGATAATCAATAATAGCTTGCATAGTGGTGATTAATGTGTGCTGACGCTGATTAATAGCATCAATAAACCATTTGGCACCTTCTATTTTTTGTTTTACAAACTGAACAGCCTCTTTCTTATCTTTACTAGCTAATTTTGATTTGCTATACTCTTCCAACATTTCCATATAGCTTTTGCTCACGCGCAATTCAGGCATATTTTTAGAGTTGATGCTCAGCTCTAACTCACCATCGTTGTTGTGTAAAATAAAGTCTGGAATAATATGTTGAATGCTTCGCTGCCCTTCATTCATAGAGTTTCCAGGACGAGGGTTCAATTTTAAAATTTCGTGTATGGCATCTTTTAATAGTTGATCATCTCCTTCCTCAGCATCATCTAAATCTAGCTTTTTGGCAATTTTTTCAAAATGTTTTTTACTAAACTCTTCCATGTTTTGCTCCACAATCATCATAGCTATCTTCACCACAGGATCATGCGTTTCTTTGTATTTCCGCTTTAATTGTAAGTCCAGGCATTCTTGTAAATTGCGTGCACCTATTCCTGGTGGGTCAAAATCTTGAATTAGTTTAAGTAACTCTTCTAACTCTTTTACAGTGGTATTAATGTTTTGCGTAAATGCCAAATCGTCAACCAAAGCAGCTATTTCTCTGCGCATATATCCATCATCATCAATATTGCCAATTAAAAATTCTGCAATCTGATAATGCTCATCATCTAAAACCAATAAACCTAATTGTGTACTTAAATAATCTTGAAAGCTCAGTGTTCCACTAATTGGAATATCTTTTCTTTCATCATCTTCACCACTGTTTTTTACATTGAGCTTGTAAGAAGGAATTTCATCGTCATCAATAAATTCATCTAAATTAAAATCATCGCGGCTTTGTTCGCTATCTTCAAAGCCTTCTACTTCCTCATCTTCAGTATTGCTAAATTCATCTTCCTCCTCGTTTTTAATATCATCCCTATCTCCTTCTAATTCTTCTAAAGCTGGATTAATTTCAAGCTCTTCTTTTATACGTTGCTCCAAACCAACTGTAGGAATCTGCAACAACTTCATTAACTGAATTTGCTGAGGAGATAGTTTTTGTAATAACTTTTGTTGGAGCGATTGTTTTAACATGCAGCAAATCTATAAATTAAAACTCAGCGTTTTTAGGTGTACGTGGAAATGGTATTACATCACGTATATTCGTCATACCTGTAACAAATAACATTAACCTTTCAAATCCTAAACCAAAGCCAGCATGTGGGCAAGTCCCAAATCTGCGGGTATCTAAATACCACCAAATTTCATCTTCATCAATTCCCATTTCGGTAACTCGGCTCAACAGTTTGTCATAATTTTCTTCACGCTGAGAACCACCTATAATTTCACCTATCCATGGAAACAAAATATCCATAGCACGAACAGTTTTGCCATCCTCATTTTGCTTCATGTAAAAAGCTTTAATATGTTTTGGGTAATCGGTTAATATTACTGGCCCACCATGATGCGAAACAAGGAAGTTTTCATGTTCTTTTTGCAAATCAGTTCCCCATTCAACTTTAAATTCAAACTTGTCATTAAATCCAACTAAAATATCAATAGCTTGGGTATAGGTTAACCGTACAAAAGGCTTGTCAACCACACTTTGTAGGCGAGTAATCAGTTCCTTATCATACATTTGATTTAAAAACTCTAAGTCATCTTTACTGTTTTTAAGCGCATAATTGATTAAGTATTTTAGCATTTCCTCAGCTAAATCCATATTGTCGTGAATGTCATAAAAAGCCATTTCGGGCTCAATCATCCAAAACTCTGCTAAATGCCTAGGTGTATTGCTGTTTTCGGCTCTAAAAGTAGGTCCAAAAGTATAAACATTACCTAAAGCAAGAGCTCCCAATTCAGCTTCCAATTGGCCGCTTACAGTAAGATTAGTGGCTTTCCCAAAAAAGTCTTCCATGTAGTTAATTGAGCCATCGGTATTGCGTGGCGGATTCTCTAAAGGAAGGGTGGTAACTTTAAACATTTCACCGGCTCCTTCTGCATCACTACCTGTAACAATAGGTGCATGCATATAAAAGAATCCCTTGTTGTTAAAAAATTGATGTATGGCAAAAGCCATTTGATGACGCATTCTAAGCACTGCTCCAAAAGTGTTGGTACGTGGGCGTAAGTGGGCTATTTCACGCAAAAACTCTAAGGTATGTCCTTTCTTTTGTAAAGGAAACTTTTCAGGATCAGCCCCACCATAAATTAATATTGAATTACATTGAATTTCAACTGTTTGGCCCTTTCCTTGCGAAGCAACTAAGGTGCCTTCTGCCCTTATGCAAGCACCGGTACTAATATGTTGACATATTTCAAATGCAGGCGTATTGCTATCTATTACCAATTGAATATTTAAAATGGTACTACCATCATTTAAAGCAATAAAATTTACGTTTTTGCTGGTTCTAATGGTACGTACCCATCCTTTAACTATAATGTCTTTAGGGGGAGCTACTTCGCCTTTCAATAAACTTTTTATGGGTGTATGTTCAATCATTTCTATTAGAATTACTTTTTTTAGGGAGTGCAAATTTCTAAAACTTTTGCATAGTTTAAAACTTTATTCAAATAAGATTTTTAAGAAACTAAAATTATTGGAGAAATATTCCTCGTTAGGTTATGTAAATATTAGCGCATATCAATAAATTATGAAACTTCAATAAGGAAATTTATACACAGTTAGCTTTCCTAAAAAATATCTTAAATATGTTGAAAGGTATTCTAATAAATTTAATCAATTTATATTTTTGAAATTAAAATAATAATTCTTTGTAATCTGATAGTATGAAAATAATTAAATCTTATCTCACTATATTGTTTCTAATGGTAGCTTTTTTATCATGTAGTAAGAGACACAAAAGTTCCTTTCAAGTTGCCTATATAAATTCTATAACCGGACAATCTATGAAAGGAGAATTAATTCTGTTTTCATAGTATAAATATGGATTATCTTTTAAACTTGAAGGAAATTCCTTCTGAGGTTATGAATCAGTAACCACAGACGAAAATGGAATTGCTTATTTTTCGGACGTTTTGATTAAAGAAAGCATAAAGTTTAGGTATGATTTAAGTATAAAAATTTTTTATAGAGGAGCGTTTATTAGTAATGGTAACAGCATAAAAATTGAGGATGATCCATCAGGGAAATCCTATATGTTTACTATTGAACCTACAATCAATAAAATTACAATTAGACCTAAAGACACTACCATATTGCAGCTTGCTACATTTGAAGTGAAAGCTGAATGTATGTTTGTTTCTTCTGGTTTATTTAAAGGAAATTTCTCAAAAAGTGATAATGTTGCTACAGCTATACTTGACAATGTGAACAAAGAATATACAAAATGGAATTATCCAATGGGGAACTATAAAATTCAAATTGTAAGAAGCCAGAATAACCTGAAAGACACTTTAATGAAAGATATTTATTTAAATCGGAATGAAGATTATTTATTTGAATTTGAGTTTTAGTATCTTTAGCCCAAATGCATCTACAATTTAAACTCAATAAATCAATAAATGAAGTTTTCGAATGCTTAAGCCATACCGAGAGTTTTGTTGAAGTACATCCTATAATTTATGCAATGAAGCCAATGATTGGTGGAGGTTACTTGGTCCATGAAAAACTTAAAGTAGCATTTATGAACTTCAAATTTACTTATCCTTGTAAAATTGAATCAAATAAAACTAGCAACATGATAACGATGATGGCAGTAGTAAAAAAAACAGTGCAAATCCACATCATTTTTAAACTGTCAACCGAAGATAATATAACAATTGTGGATGAATTTGTCACTTTTAAATCACTTTTACCCGTTTCTCTTATCATGGAAGGTGTTTTTAAAAAACAGCATAAAAAACTGTTTCAAAATATTGAAAACAAGTAAGTTTATTTTAAATACTTTTGAATTAGAAATTTATCTAGTTATAGCTACTTATGGCAAAATTAAAACAAGTAGAACAACAACAAGTCAAAAGTAATGGTAAATTATATGCTTGGTTGATTTTATTACCCTTGCTCATTATCTCTTTATTGTTCTCTAATAAGGCTGTTGATGTTGTTTTATTACCAAAGTTTATTGCCTTTACCGTTTTTGCTATTTTAATAAATGCTCTAGCACTTAAAAACAATGCAGCTTTTAATGAGATTAAAAAACATCCATTTTTTAAGTTATACGCATCTTATGTATTAACATCTTTACTAAGCGTTTACATTAGCTGTAACTTTGGAGATGCGATTTTTGAATGGCTCAAAATCTTTTTATTGGGGAACTGTATTTTTGCTGTAAGTATCTATTTTTATTTTCATAATAAGTTCATCCATCAATTTGTAAATGCAATCAACATTTTAAATGCTGCCATTGTAACAATTGGGATAATTCAATTTTTATTGATTTTTTCAAAACAAAATGTTTCTCATACTGCTACCTATGAGGTAACAGCAACCTTCGGACATAAAAATATTTTTGCTGAAATGTTATTTTTAACCTTTCCATTTACCTTATACAATTTATTTACTAAAAGTGATAAATGGAAATGGATCAGCGGAGTTAGTGCTTTTTTAACGCTTTTATTAATTACCTTAACTTTAACTCGAGCAGTTTGGTTAGCCACCTTAGCAGGTCTTTTGATAAGTTTTCCTTTTTATTTTTATGGTCTTTCTAAAGGAAAAAAAATAAAAATACAATTTAAAAAATACAAAAAAAACATACTGCTTATTGCTGTTTTATGCTTTGCTATAATATCAGGTATTTTAATTTATTCGCGTATTGATTCTTTTAATACTATTAAAATGCAAACCATCACCATCTCTAGTTTTAAATATGGTTCAGTAGGCGAGCGCTTTCAACTATGGAAAAAATCAATCAACGTTTTTAAAGAAAGTCCAATAATTGGTAAAGGCCTTGGCAGTTGGAAAATTGAAGTTTTAAAATATGGTCATCAAGGTTTAGAAACCGAAAATAATATTACCTTTCATCAACGGCCACACAATGATTTTATATGGATAGCAGCCGAACAAGGAATATTGGGAATTTTAACTTATTTAGGGGTAGTGTCATTAATGTTGCTTTTACTCATAAAATTGATAATCAATTCAGAAAACGATCATGAAAAACTATTTTATTTTCTAGCATTATATGCCTATTCAGGCTATTTAATTTATGCTTGTCTTAGTTTCCCAAAAGAAAGAGTAGAGCATCAAATTATATTAGTCTTTATTTTTTCAATTGTGATTATTAAAAGTAGCAAAAGTGCTATTACAAATTCAAATAGTGATAATGTTTTTTGGGTTTTTATACCACTTATTCTAATGGCAGGATATGCATTAAAAGTTGGTGTGTCAAGGTTTAATAGCGAAATACATTTACATAAAGCATACACAGCACGCTCAAATGGAGCATGGCAAAATACGATTGATGAAATTGAAAAGGCAGAAAACTCAAACTACAACATCGATCCTATGTGCACACCATTGCGATGGTATAGTGGATCAGCTCATTATAATTTAGGAAATCAGGAATTAGCCTTTGCTGATTTTTCCAAAGCATATCAAATAAATCCTCACCATGTGCATGTAATTAACAATCTAGCTACAGCCTATGAAATAAAAGGCAATCACATAGTTGCAATTGATCTATACAAAAAGGCAATACACATTTCTCCTAGTTTTGAAGAAGCAAAAACGAATCTTTGTGCCACATATTTTAATGCGGGACAAAAACAAAATGCTTTTATTGAATTTCAAAAGTTAAAAGTGGATACAAGCGATTTAAAATATCGTAAAATGTTAAATTTAATTTTGTGCCAAGAAATTAGTAGGATGTCCGATTCTATCTCATGTGACCCCATTAAAAACATGCTTAAAGCCATATTTAACACACCTCCTTGGTATTTACAAATCTATGTAAAATCAAAGTCTGAAAAAGTAAGTTTTAACAAACAATTAATTGATGATGCTATATTTACTTTGGATAGTACAGAAAAAAGAATTAATTTCGCGTATATAAAGTCACTTCAAAAAAAGTACACCACCAAAAAAATTACTAATGATTAATTCAATTTCTTCATGAAAAAAAACTACCTAAAAGCTTTGGCAACCTTGCTGATGCTGATTTGCGTAAATTTAACCTTTGCGCAAAATCTAACTTTAGTCACACCCAATATGGGATTGGAGGGAACAAGCATCAATGTTTCCATTAGCGGGCAAAATTCGAATTTTCAACAGGGAACCACCACAGTTTGGTTTAATCAAGGAAGTTCTACGCTTTATGCAAACAATGTAAATGTTAACAGCAGTACTTCTTTAACGGCTGTGCTTGGTATTCCATATGGCACTCCTCTTGGCTTGTACCAAACTAATGTATATGACCCAACCGATAACACAATTTCATTAGCAAATTCATTTACTGTTTTACCAAGTCCCAATTCGCCTGCGATAGTTAATGTGAGCCCCAATTCAACCATGGAGGGAACCTCGTTAAATGTAGCTATAACTGGACAAAATACTAATTTTCAGCAAGGCACAACAACGGTTTGGTTCAATCAAGGAAGTTCTACCATTTATGCAAATAATGTGAATGTAAATTCAAACACGCAGTTAAATGCATTTTTTGTAATTCCATTTGGTACACCGCTTGGTTTATATGATACCAATGTTCAAGACCCAATCGACAACACCGTCACATCTACCAACTCTTTTACCATTACTGCTAATCCAAATACACCTGATTTGGTTAGTGTTAGTCCAAACAATGGCGACATAGGAACAACTATTCCTGTTACAATAAGCGGGCAAAACACAAACTTTTTACAAGGTACAGGTACATTGGTTTTTGTACAGGGCTCTTCTACCTTAATCACTTCAAATTATATTTACAATAACAATACTAATTTGGGTGCAACATTAACTATTCCAAATGGGGCAAACCCCGGTTATTATGATGTGTATTTTACCAACCCGCAAGACGGTACTATGCTTCTTTTAAATGGGTTTTATGTAAACCCACCTCCTTGTGGGAATATTAATGTTGATATTGTTCAACAGCCTTGCCCTGGTGGAACAGCCTTTATTACAGTCACGGGGGGCTATGCACCATATTCTATGATAATTGATGGACAAACATTTTCACTTACGGGCAATTATCTCGATTATTTACCACCAGGTGTTGGAAATTATAATATAACGTCTTTAATTGATAATTTTGGATGTAGCGCTACATCTATAGATAGTACTATCAACAATGATTCTTTTAATGCTACGCTAACTATTCCCAATGGTGCTTGTGTTGGAAACTCGGTAACGTTAACTAGTAATATAAATTCAAGCTCATCAATTACAAGTGTTTATTACAATTTTGGTAACGGAAGCATCTCTAGCGCCAATTCAATTATATACAACATTCCTGGAATTTATTATCCATCTGTTCAAGTTTATAACAGTAATGGATGCAATATCACTGCAATTGCTTCCACACCTATTGAAATATTTTCATTACCTCAGGATTCAATAGTTTCATTAACAAACGCTAATTGCGGCACCAACAATGGAGCGTTTGAAATTACTGGTATAGGTGTTGGTCCTTTTAATTACACCATCACAGGTATTGGCGGCTATACCTCCGCAAGCGCAGTTAATACAAATTTAGCTGCAGGAACTTACAATATTAATATTACTGACAACAACGGCTGCTCTTCATCTAATATGCTTTCAATAGCCAATGTTACTAATCTTACTAGTATTTCAGGAACCATTCAAACATCAAATGGAAATAATGCTGCAAACACGACTATAGTATTGTACAATGCTGATGATATTTCCGGAGCAATGTCTGCTAGTTATTCTACCAACACCGATGTCAATGGAAATTATTCATTTTCAAACCTAACAGAAGGAAATTACATTTTGTCTGCCCAACCCGATTTATCTTTGTTTCCTGGTAGTATACTAACCTATAGCAATGGTGATGCACTTTGGTTTAATGCCGACACAATTCAAGTAAATTGCCTAACTCAGCAAACCTTAAACATTACTTTGTTAGAAGCAGTTCCTCAAACTGGAACTGCGTTTGTTGGCGGATTTGTATATGAAAATACTTTTAATCCAATAGCAAATGCTGGGGTTGTATTGAAAGATGATATAGCAAACGAATACGTTTCACGATCAAATACCGATATTTCAGGCAATTATGAATTTAACAATGTAAACTCAGGCCATTATTCGGTTTTTGTTGATTTACCAGGACTTTTACATAATAATAATTACACTTTTAACCTTAATGCAAATGATGTGCTTTGGGATAAAAGTCATTTTGTTAACTTTGGAAACAGAACCATTGACACTGTATTTTTCTTTGTAGGATTGAATGAAATTGTTGAATTTCAAACAAAAATTTATCCAAATCCATTTGCAGAACAAACCAGTATAAGTTACTACCTACCTTCATCACAAAATGTAATAATAGAGGTATATAATTTAATCGGTGAAAAAGTTGAAACCCTTGTAAATGAGCGCAAGCTAGCAGGTAATCATTCAACATTTTTTAATGCTGCAAATAGATCAAAAGGGGTTTATTTTGTAAAAATTACTGCTGGTAATTCACAAAAAACATTCAAAATAATGAGTGCCGAATAGTATCAATTGCATTTAATTTTTAGCCCAAACAAAAAATTAATTGTGAATGGTTAATCCCAATGCCACTTGAAAATAGTGCAATAAAGCTTGGCTCAAATTGGTTTATATTGCAAGTGCAATCTGTATAAACACAATTTTCATCAACCAAAAAAAGCCACCCTATTCAGGTGGCTTTTTTTTCAACTATTAAAAATACTTATACTAATGTGATTTATAAATTATGCCTATCATTTACAAATCATATATTGGTTATTGAAGACAGGTAAGAAGTTTAGTACGAATGCAGTGAAGCAAAATTGGGCAATTACTTATTTCACATCGGTATTATGCTTCAAAAGGGTTTATGCTTACTTTTGTTTAACGCATAATAACAAATCTACTTTTTACTATTTTTCCAGAATCATTCATCCCAGAAATAAAATATATTCCAGCTTCAAGTGCACTTATGTGAATGATCTTATTATTCGTATTTGAAGTAAATGTTGTGGTTAAAATTACCCTGCCTGTTTCATCAAAAATAGTAAACAAGTTGTAACCAGTATCTAAAACACTTAGGTTTATAGTTTCATAAGCTGGATTAGGCCATACTATTAAATCGTTGTTTGTGCTTTTATTCTCAAAACCTGTTACAACAACTGTTACACATCTTGATGTGTCTACACAATTACCATTGGTAATGATTACAGCATAATCACCATTAGAAGTAACAGTGTATGACGATTGTGTCGCTCCAGTAATTTGGGCATAATTATTATCACACTGTACCCATTGATAGGCGCTTGCAATACCTGTTGATGTTAATATTGTGTTATTGGCATTTAATGAAGTGTCAACACTATTTACATGTAAAACAAAATGAGAAACAGAATCGCAACCATTGCCTAAAGGAAAATAAAATGAATATGTCCCAGCTGAAGTGTAAACAGTGCCATCGTATGTGTATGATTCTCCTGAACAAATAGTAGCAATTTCTGTTGCCGCAAAAATATCACCAATAATAAAATTAGAGCTATTGCCATCTAAGGCAAAACCATTTAGTGTGCCACCATTCATTGCATCATAATTACTAAGCGTATTAATGCTCGTGTTCAATCCTCCTGCTACACCTTGATTACATCCGTAATATAATTTTAATGAAACATCACTCGTATCAACATCACCATGTTGCAAACAATTAATTTCTGCGCCACTTAATGCCTTATTGTATAATACTACTTCATCAATTTTACCATCTAACAAAAAATCATTAATTGAATAAACAATATTGCCAATATATAAACTTTGAGAACTATTGGTAATACTTCCATTCGCTGCTTGTGAACCAACCTCTAAACCATTATGATAAAGTTTAATATTAGTACCATCATATGTAAAAACCAAATGCTGCCAAGCGTTAAGTACGAGCCCTGAAAAAACAATGTCAGCATTGGCACCAATTGAATTTCTAAATCTGGCTTCAACAGTGTTTGCACCAATTTGCACCAAATAAAAATCAGCATCCGAGTCATTACGAAATCCTCCGAAACCATCAAAATTGGGGAAATTTGGAGCAGCATTTCTTGGATAAACCCACATTCCAAGGCTGATTCCAGACCCTGTGTTAATTAAGGAAGATGCATTAGCAACGTTAACTTGATCATCAATGCCATCAAAATCTAAGGCATTTTGACTATAAACGCCAATAGACATTAGCGTACAAAATAAAAATAGGAAAGTAATTTGTTTTTTCAAGTGAGATTGTATTTTACGTGCAAAACTATACGAATATTTATTAGTGTCAAAAATGTTTAATGTCATTATTATAATCCTTCAAATTAAAAATCAGTCTCTTCCATTGATTTTGAAATAGTTAAATAATGTATTATATTTGTTTTTACATATACCTTTTTAAATGAATCCGATACTTAAAAACATATTAAAAGTATTCGCAGCTATTGTTTTAGGTGGAATGCTAAACATGGCCATTATTATGATAAGTGGTAAATTAATTCCTCCGCCCGAAGGAGCAGACTTAAAAACCATGGAGGGTCTCAAAGCTTCAATGCATTTAATGCAACCTAAACATTTTTTAATGCCATTTTTAGCTCATGCATTAGGGACCTTATTATCTTCCTTTTTAATTACAAAATGGGTCGAAAAAAACCATCAAAAGTTCGCCATTGGTATTGGAGTTTGGTTTTTAGTAGGTGGTGTTATGAATGTGATGATGCTGCCTTCTCCTTTTTGGTTTACTGTTACCGATTTAGTTGTAGCTTACATTCCTATGGCCTATTTAGGTTATTTAATAGCCAAACCAGAAATCAATACACAAGAAGAACAATTTTAAACCGTTTTGAAACTTCAAATTGTTCAATACGTTGTATTAAATAATAATTTTAATCCTTATGAAAAAACTTTATAATTTTTTAATTTACTTTTGTTTCCTATTGGTTGCAAATTCAAGTAATGCACAAACTGAAAAAGTAATTTTTGATTGTTCATTTAAAGTATGGGAACAAGACCTACAACAAACGCTTCAAAAAATTAAAATTGAAGTATATGAAAATGGAAAACTCATAAAAAAGCTTAGCACAGATAGAGATGGAAAAGCATATTATAATTTTGACCTTGACAAAGATTATGATATAAAAATAAACCCAGGTGGAGGTAGATATATCGAGAAATGGGTGAAATTAGACACTCGCAATATCGATTTAAAATCATGGAAATTTAAAAACCGTAAAGAATTTAGATACTATTATCAAATTGAAATTAATTTGTTTGAGCCCGAAAGGTGTGAACAATTTGCCTTTTTACACCAACAACCAATTATGAATTTTAAATACAGTCCGAAAAAAAGAGACTTAATGGATGTGGCTGATAATCGCATGGTGAAACAAATTAATAAGGAAAGAAAGAAAAAATGTTATGCCTATTTTTAAAATCTAAGCACCACAGTATCCCAATTTATTCTTTAATTAAAGTTCCTTTTATTGACTTCAAATCTGCTTCCATAATCAAATAAAAATAATACCCTTTTGGCTCATTTTCTAAATTGATATTTACATAATTGCCTTCGGCTATGCAATTAAAAACTAATCTTCCATTGACGTCAGTGATGCTTATATTTTGACCTTCTTTAACATGTTCAAAAGTAAATGTTCCTTTACTTGGGTTTGGTGAAACAATAACTCTGTTTTTATCTTCATCTAAATTTTCAACCCCAACAGCTGAAACATAAAAGTTCCACACGTCAGAACAATTGCTGAAGTGTCCGCCATTATTGGTTTTCACACGCCAAAAGTATTTGGTTAAAGGACTTAAACCAGTGATATTGTATTGATTTGTTCCTAAATTGGCTGCTTTTACAATATTGCTAAATAGCGAATCTGTTGCCACTTGAGCAGTGTATATTATCCCATCTGATTGCGCATTCCATTTTAAAACACGACTGGTGCTGGCTGCATATG
>DAORKI010000104.1:0-12553 GCA_035439485.1 Bacteroidia bacterium | reverse complement strand
GTGAATTTTTGAATGGTGAATTTTTGAATGGTGAATTTTTGAATGGTGAATTTTTTTTTGATGAAACTATTTACCTATGAAACCATTTGAAAATGATTTATGCTGATGATTGGTTTAATTGAAATAATGGCTAATTTGAAAAGAGTGCGTTGATTTGTATTATATAGTTTTTGCGGGAGAAATTTGAAAACATTTTAAAATGAAAATAGAATCCATACCGTTACTCCAAACGGGTTATATAGGTGGACTAACCAAAGCCTATCTTGAAAAAAAAGAAGAGCTTCATCCTTTTTACGAGTATGATTTTTCGCTTTCAAATGTTGAAAAAGTAATGGCAGCGCGTTCAACCTATAAAATCAATAGAGAGGTTTTATTTGAAGCATTGCATGAGCAACATCAAAAACATTTTAACCAATTTTCATATTTAGCACCGGCCATTGACTTAATTAAAAATGAAAATACATTTACAGTTACCACTGGACATCAAATTTGTTTGGCTACTGGACCTTTATATTTTATCTATAAAATAGCTTCTACAATCAATTTATGTAAGAAGTTAAAGCAGCAATTTCCAGAACACAACTTTATTCCAATTTATTGGATGGCCACTGAAGACCACGATTTTGATGAAATAAATCACATACATTTATTTAATAAAAAAATTGAGTGGGCAGTTGAAACATCCGGAGCAACTGGTAGAATATCAACTCAAGGAATTGACAGCTTTTTTGATGAAATTAAAGCCAGTTTAGGGAATCAAATTGAGCAGGCTGAATATTTCGAATTAATTAAAGAATGCTATTTGAAACATGATAACCTTGCTGATGCTACCCGTGCAATGGTTTTGAATTTGTTTCCAGATGAAGGACTGTTGGTGATAGATGCAGATCATGCTAAATTAAAAAACTGCTTTGCCTCAAAAATTAAGCATGATATATTCGAAAAAATTTCTTTCGATAAAGTAAGTAAAAGTATATATGATTTGGTGAATGTAAATCTTATTAAAGAAGATAAAATTCAAGTTAAACCTCGAATCATCAATTTTTTTTATTTAAAGGATAATTTAAGGAAAAGAATCGTTTTTGAAGACAGTTTGTACAAAGTTTTGGATTCAAATTTCAGTTTCACAAAAGAAGAATTGGTGGCTGAAATTGAAAGTTTTCCAGAAAGATTTAGCCCCAATGTTGTAATGCGTCCTTTATATCAAGAAAGTATATTACCTAACCTATGTTACATTGGTGGTGCTGGAGAACTTTCCTATTGGTTTGAATTGAAAGCTACATTTGACGCACACCATACTTTTTTCCCTATACTTGCATTAAGAAATTCATTTCTTTGGATTGATGCAAAACAACATGATAAATTACAGTCATTAGTGACAAGTGTCTCTCAAATATTTGAGCCAATTGAAAAACTAACGGAACAATTATTAATAAAACTAGGTGCCGAAGAAATAGACTTAACGCAAGAAAAAATTAATGTAAATAATATTTTTGAAGTAATTAAAGGCAAAATTTCGAAAATTGATAGTACATTAACAGCTTCGGTTGAAGCAGAATTGCAGAAATTGTTAAAATCGTTTGAGTTGATAGAAAATAAAGCAAGTAAGGCACAAAAAAGCAAGCATGAGATTAGTATCAATCAACTTAAGAAATTAAAAGAAAGTTTATTTCCAGCCAATGGACTTCAGGAGCGTTATGAAAACATAATTTGGTTAAACATGAAGTTTGGAGCAGGTTGTATAAAAACATTAATTCATGAAGCCCATATTGAATTAGCGTGTTTTCAAATTTTAAGTCCAATGTCAAAATGATATATTAATTCAATGGTGCAAAGTTTTTCAAATCAATAATTATAAAGCATTCAGTGGCTTTCTTGATTCTATTTACTGAATAAGGTTTTGTAATTAATCAATTCAAAGAAAACTCAATTCTTTTGAATATTCGGTGCGCTAAGCCATCATTTAGGAATAAGAAGCACCCAAGTGCTGAAATGATGATTATGAGTGGGTAATCCCGCTTAACCAATGTTATTATTCCATAAGCATTAGACTGATTTACAATAACTTTAGCGAGTCAACATATTCTCAAGCTGAATATGGGATACATCCAACAGAGACATATTTATTTTTTACTTGAACAAAAGATAAATGCAATTAGCATCACAAACTGGTGTCTGTTATGATTTAATTCTACAGGATTAAAATCAATTTATTTATGCATAATATAAAAACAAAAAAGGCTGCTTCAAAAATGAAGCAGCCTTTTTTATGGAGATTAATTTAAAAATTAATCTTGTTCCATTGTAATGTTTGTAGTATTGTTACTTGTCATTGAGTAAACTGTTGTAGGATCAGTAGTAGTAATACCATCAATATCAGTTTCTGAACTATTCATAGTACTGTTATATGTTGATTTTCCAACTGATTCAACCACCATTTCTTTGTTTTTTAATGTAGTAATCTTCATTACCATTACATTTTCATTAGGCTCATCAGAGCTAGTTTCAACTTCAGATGAAGTTTCAGACCAAGTTTCATCAGGAAAACCTAAAGATGAAAGATATTTGAATGTGTAAACTCTCTTAGTAGTAATTGTGTTATTAGTTTTAGTAACAGAAACTGACATTTCTTCTTTGTTTTTTGTATCAGCTTGAACTTTACCTAAGAAATTCCAAACACCTTCTGAAGACATTGAATAATCAGTAGTTGTAACAGTTGTAAGCGTTCCAGCACCAGCATAGTCTTCTGTTTCAGTATCTTTAACAGTGTAAATTTTCTTAGATGTAAAAGTTCCATCTTTTTCGAAAGTCATTGAGTTTTCAGTAACAGTACCTGAAGCTGTAGTTGTAACAGTTCCAGAAGTGTTGGTACCAGAATAAGTGGTTCCAGTAAACTTCATTAATGATGAACCTGAAGTTGCAGCACTTCCAGTAACCATAGAAGTCCAGTCACTTTTTGTTTCTTCACTAGAAATTTTCCACTCACCTGCTACTCTTGAAGTACGTGAACGCAAAGAAATTGTTGGGTCACCTTCACCTTTCTTACAAGATGTAAAAGCTGAAGCAACTACTAAAATTGCTAAAACCGATTGTGTTAATTTTTTCATTTGTTTTGTTTTTGGTTAGTTTTTTGGTTAAAAATTTGCGCAAAAGTACATTTAATTTTCATTACACAAAATAATTTTATCCTAAAATAAATGTTAATTATCGAACAAAACACTAATTATCAGGTTGTAAAGCGTGATATTAAGAATAATTCTACAAAATATTTAACACTTACAAGTACATTATATTAATTTGGTACTTTTGCCACAAATAAGTTTTATGAAACACAAATTAAACAGTATTGAGGAAGCTATTGCAGACATTAAAGCAGGAAAAGTGATTATTGTAGTTGATGATGAGGATAGGGAAAATGAAGGTGATTTTTTAACAGCTGCTAGAAGTATTACACCTGAAATTATCAATTTTATGGCCACTCATGGCCGTGGATTAATTTGTGCTCCGCTCATTGAAGATCGTTGCGACCAGCTGAATTTAGAATTAATGGTAAGTAATAACAGCGCTGCCTATGAAACACCTTTTACCGTTTCGGTTGATTTAATAGGTCATGGTTGCACTACAGGTATTTCTGCTCAAGACCGCGCCAAAACTGTATTAGCCTTAATAAACCCAGAAACTCGACCTGAGGAATTAGGTAAACCAGGACACATTTTTCCATTGAGAGCAAAACGAGGTGGTGTTTTAAGAAGAGCTGGACATACTGAAGCTGCCATTGATTTTGCTCGTTTGGCTGGATTTGAACCAGCAGGAGTAATTGTTGAAATTATGAATGAAGACGGTACCATGGCCCGGTTAAATGATTTATTTTTAATTGCCCAAAAATTTAATCTTAAAATTGTCTCTATTGAAGACTTAATTAAATATCGATTAGCAAATGAAAGCTTAATTGAAAAGGAGGTAACTGTAAATATGCCAACGCAATGGGGTAATTTTAATTTAGTTGCCTACAAGCAAAAAACAACAGGACAAGACCACCTCGCTTTAATTAAAGGGACTTGGCAAACCGATGAACCTGTTTTAGTTCGTGTACATTCATCATGTTTAACTGGTGATATTTTTGGCTCTTGCAGATGTGATTGTGGTCCTCAACTACATGCAGCAATGAAAATGGTTGAAAAAGAAGGAAAAGGAGTAGTTTTATATATGAATCAAGAAGGCCGAGGCATAGGTTTATTAAATAAACTTAAGGCTTACAAACTGCAAGAAGAAGGTCTTGACACCGTTGAGGCTAATCTACAACTTGGTTTTCAGATGGATGAGCGCGATTATGGCGTAGGAGCTCAAATTTTACGAGATTTAGGTATAAGCAAAATTAGGTTAATGAGTAATAATCCTAAAAAAAGAGCAGGATTAATTGGCTATGGATTAGAAATAGTAGAAAATGTGCCTATAGAAATTGCTTCTAATGAACACAATAAACTTTATTTAAAAACTAAAAAAGATAAGCTTGGGCATACCTTAAAATTGAAATAGAATTAGTGTTTGAATAAAGTCTGACATCAAATAAAATTTAGGCATATTTCAAATTCAATTTCATTAAAATGTCAATTTGTTCATCGCTTCTTAAATAAAAAATATATTTGTCGAATTCAATAAATCCATGGTGAACATAAAAATAGATGGCATTTACATTTTTTTCCAAAACACCAAGCCAAAAATAATTTAGCTTTTTTTCAATGGCTATTTCAACAAAGTAAAAATATGAATTAGGATTTTTAAGTTCAAAGGTTAACTGCTTTATTGAATGATTGATTTGCAAATATTGGTTCATATTTGCTTCTGTATTTTGTTCTTAAAAGTTTCAATAAATGGGTATTTGACTATATGATGCAAAGTACTAAGATCAGCAATTTTTGCTTGGAAATTTCAATGTTTTCAGACACCTCAAATCATAAAAAAATTATTGCACTTGCACCAGTTGAATACCAACATCGGTGATATGAATAAGCTTTTGTTTGTATAGGCTTCCGATAGCTTTCTTAAAAGCTTTTTTGCTCATTCCAAGCTCTCTGTAAATTTCAAATGGCTCAGAAAAGTCTCCTAAAGCCGCAACGCCATGGTTTACATGCAGATAATCAATTATCACTTTGGTATCATCAACAATAGCTTCAATGCCTTGTTTTTTTGTTACTACATCAAGTTTACCATTTGGTCTAATTTCCTTGATATATCCTTTTAATTGTTCACCAACTTTTAATCTTTTAAAAATTTGGTTTGAATAAATAAGGCCTTCAAATTCGTTGTTTATAATTACGTTGGCACCAAGAGCTGTATAATGACTTACTAATAAATCTACTTCTTGTCCTGTTTGAAGTGATGAAGTATCTTCATTTAAGTATTTTCGGTACTTTTGAGTAGCAATAGGTCTTTCGGTAAGTTCATCCACAATAATGGCCACAATATATCCTTTCCCTTTTTCAACCTTTTTACTTTGTTCACTAAACGGAAGAAGCAAATCTTTATCACCGCCTGTTTCGAGGAAAGCACCAAAATTGGTAATTTCTTTAACTTTCAGGTAAGCAAAATCGCCATATCTAAGGTTTTTGTTATCCATAAATTAATAGTCGCCATTAGTTTCTTGCAATTGCGCTAGGGCTTGGGCTAATTGTTCATCATTAGGCGCAACTCCATGCCATTTATGACTTCCCATCATAAAATCGACCCCAGCGCCCATGGCAGTGTTCATAATTATCATAACAGGTTTACCTTGCCCAGTCATTGATTTAGCCTTATTTAGGCCATTAATCACTTGTTCCATATTATTCCCATTTTCGATATGAAGAACCAACCAACCAAATGCTTCAAACTTATGTTGTAGATTACCTAAACTGAGCACCTGATTTGTAGAGCCATCAATTTGCTGACCATTATTATCAATAGTGCAAATTAAATTATCAATATTTTTAGCGGGAGCAAACATAGCAGCTTCCCAAATTTGACCTTCCTGCAGTTCGCCATCACCATGTAAGGTAAAAACAATGCTCTTATCATTATTTAATTTTTTGGCTAAAGCGGTGCCAATAGCAACACTCATACCTTGCCCAAGAGAGCCCGAGGCCATACGGACACCGGGCAAATGCTCGTGTGTTGTTGGATGTCCTTGAAGTCGCGAGTTTAGTTTTCTAAAAGTAGACAATTCCGCAATATCAAAATAGCCTGAACGTGCTAAAACGCTATAAAAAACAGGCGAAATATGCCCATTAGATAAAAAGAAAACATCTTGATTTTTAGCATCCATATCAAAAGGCTGAGGATGGTGATTCATTACCTCAAAATACAGCGCAACTAAGAAATCGGTACAACCAAGTGAACCTCCTGGGTGACCTGAGTTTACTGCATGTACCATGCGCACAATATCTCTTCTTACTTGAGAACTAATATTTTCTAAATCTTTAATCGTTGGCATTGAAATTTTTTTTGACGAAAGTACGCTAATTGCTTGTGCTATAAACGCTTGTTCATAAACTTTATTTATTGTTGAAAACTATGAAAACAGGTCTAATTTTTTAAAATTTACAAGCGTCCAAAAAGCGTATATTTGCCGATTAATAAAAAATCATTTCTAAAAAATAAAGTATAATATGGGATTACAATGTGGAATTGTGGGTTTACCAAATGTAGGAAAATCAACTTTGTTTAATTGTCTTTCAAATGCAAAGGCTCAAGCAGCTAATTTTCCTTTTTGTACCATAGAGCCCAATGTGGGCGTAATAACGGTGCCTGATGAAAGATTAAGTGTGCTTGAAAGATTAGTAAAGCCAGAACGTGTAGTGCCAACCACTGTTGAAATAGTAGATATTGCAGGTTTAGTAAAAGGTGCGAGTAAAGGTGAAGGATTAGGGAATCAATTTTTAGGAAATATTAGGGAAACTAACGCTATTTTGCATGTATTGCGTTGCTTTGATGACCCGAATGTGGTGCATGTTGATGGAAATATTAATCCGGTTAGAGATAAAGAGACCATTGACTATGAGCTTATTTTAAAAGATCTTGACTCAATAGAAAAGAAAATGCAGCGTACTGAAAAAATGGCTAAAACAGGTGGCGATAAGGATGCAAAAAAATGTTATGATGTGTTGAGTATTTACAAATCGCATTTAGAAAGCGGTCAAGCCGCAAGATCAGCAGCTGTAAGTGATGAAGACAAGAAATACATTGCTGACATTCATTTATTAACAGCTAAGCCTGTTATGTATGTTTGTAATGTTGATGAAGCTTCGGTTTTAACTGGGAACAAATATGTTGATGCAGTTAAAGAAGCTGTAAAAAATGAGCAAGCTGAAATAATTTTGATTACTGCGGCTATGGAGGCTGAAATAGCATCTTTAGAGAGTTATGAAGATCGTCAATCGTTTTTAAAAGATATAGGATTAGATGAGCCAGGTGTAAATAAATTAATTAAGTCGGCATACCGTTTACTCAACTTGTTTACCTATTTTACAGCTGGTGTAAAAGAAGTTAGGGCATGGACCATAACTAAAAATATGACTGCACCTCAAGCAGCAGGTGTGATACACACCGATTTTGAAAGAGGTTTTATTAGAGCAGAAGTGATAGCTTATGATGATTTTGTAAAGTATGGTTCAGAATCGGCATGTAGGGATAATGGTAAATTGCGTATTGAAGGCAAAGAGTATATAGTTGCCGATGGAGATGTAATGCATTTTAGGTTTAATGTTTAGATAAAGCTTTTATTAATACCAAATTATTTATGGCAGAAGCAAATTATAATGAAGACAGTATAAAAACCCTTGATTGGAAAGAGCATATTAGGCTGAGACCAGGTATGTATATTGGGAAACTTGGGGACGGTTCATCACAAGATGATGGGATATACATTTTATTAAAAGAAACCATTGATAATTGTATTGATGAATATGTGATGGGATTTGGTAAAACAATTGAAATAACCATCAAAGAAAAAATGGTAAAAGTTCGTGATTATGGACGTGGCATTCCTTTGGGAAAGGTTGTGGATGTGGTTTCAAAAATAAATACAGGAGCAAAGTATGATAGTGAAGCTTTTAAAAAGTCGGTTGGATTAAACGGTGTAGGAACCAAGGCTGTAAATGCCTTAGCCTCCTATTTTAAAGTTTCATCGGTTAGAGATGATAAAATGAAAGCAGCTGAATTTGAGCGAGGTGTATTGGTAAAAGATGAAGCAATAATAGACAGCACTCATCGAAGAGGCACACAAGTGGTATTTATTCCTGATGAAAAAATATTTGGCAATTTCCACTTCTTAATGGAATATGTTGAAAAAATGTGTTGGAATTATGTTTATTTAAACACTGGATTAACCATTTACTTAAACGGAAATAAATTTTACTCAGAGAATGGATTACATGATTTGTTATCACAAAATTTAAGTGGTAATATTTTATACCCAATAATTCATTTAAAAGGAAATGATATTGAAGTTGCGTTTACACACGGCACACAATATGGAGAGGAGTATTATTCATTTGTGAATGGACAACATACCACCCAAGGCGGTACACATCAAGGAGCGTTTAGAGAAGCTGTGGTTAAAACCATACGAGAATTTTATAAAAAAGAGTTCGAAGCTGTAGATGTTAGAACTTCAATTGTTGCAGCTATAAGCGTCAAGGTTCAGGAACCAGTATTTGAATCACAAACTAAAACTAAACTAGGTTCACAGGTCATTGCGCCCGATGGTATGGCTATACGAACTTTTATTAATGACTTTGTAAAGGAAGCTTTAGATAATTTTTTACACAAGAACCCTGAAACTGCTGAGTTATTATTACAAAAAATAGTTCAAAGCGAAAAGGAACGCAAAGAGCTTTCGGGAATAAGAAAATTAGCAAGAGAACGTGCTAAAAAAGCCAGTTTACACAATAAAAAACTAAGAGACTGTAGAATACATTTTAACAGCAATGACGAAAAGGCTTTGGACACGACTTTATTTATATGTGAAGGAGATTCAGCTAGCGGAAGCATTACGAAAACAAGGGATGTGAATACGCAAGCCGTATTCAGCTTAAAAGGAAAGCCATTGAATTGTTTTGGATTAACAAAGAAAATTGTGTATGAAAATGAGGAGTTTAATTTGTTGCAAAGTGCACTCAACATTGAAGACGGGATGGATGATTTGCGATATAATAACATTGTTTTAGCGACTGATGCCGATGTAGACGGGATGCACATACGTTTGTTATTAATTACCTTTTTTCTTCAATTTTTTCCTGACTTGGTAAAGAATGGACACTTGTATATTCTACAAACTCCTTTATTTAGAGTTCGAAATAAAAAGGAAACCATTTACTGTTATAGTGATGAAGAACGTGTAAATGCTATTCATAAGTTAGGGCCTAAACCAGAGATTACGCGATTCAAAGGATTAGGTGAAATTTCTCCTGATGAGTTTAAGCACTTTATAGGAAAAGATATTCGTTTAGACCCTGTTATTATTACAAAAGCTGTTATTTTGGAAGAAATGTTGCAATTTTATATGGGCAAAAATACACCTGAAAGACAAGACTTTATAATTGATCATTTGAAAATTGAGAAAGATATTGTGGCAGAGGCTGTTTAGGAATAATACAAAAACAATGGCACATGAAAATAGGATTTGACGCCAAACGGGCTTTCAACAATAAAAGTGGATTAGGAAACTATTCGCGAAATTTAATTAAAGGGATTGTTAAAAATAACCCTCGAGAAGATTATTTCTTATTTAATTCAGAGGACAGTAGATTTAAATTACAAGATTTTTTAGAGAAAAAGTCAAATATTCACATGGTTCAACCAAAGTCTTTTTGGGCGAAAGAATTTCCTGGCTGGTGGCGATCATATGGTATTACGAAAGATTCAAATCAATTGCAGCTTGATATATATCATGGATTAAGCAATGAAATTCCCTTGAATTGTAATTTGATGAAGGCAAAAAAAATTGTGACCATACATGATCTTATATTTATGCGTCATCCAGAATTTTACAACTCTGCCGATAGAAAAGTTTACACCGTTAAAACTAAAAAATCATGTAGTTTGGCTGATGCTGTAGTTGCTGTTAGTAATCAAACAAAAAATGATTTAATTGAGCTTTTGCAAGTGCCTAAAGAAAAAATTCATGTTGTTTACCAAACTTGTGATGAGAATTTTTTTCATGAAATTCAATATGAAACTAACAACCATTCACCTGAAAAATATTTGCCCGATAATTACATTTTGTATGTTGGTACTATTGAACAGCGTAAGAATTTATTGGCATTGGTAAAAGCCATTCATGAATTAGACAAAACAATGCAAGTTACTCTAGTTGTGGTTGGCAAAGAAACCAACTACAATAAAGAAGTAAGTGCATACGTGGAGCGTTATGGTTTAGAAAAACGAGTAATATTCATGAAAAGTATTAACAATGCCTTGATGCCATTAATTTATAGAAAAGCCAAGGCTTTTGTTTATCCTTCATTATATGAAGGATTTGGTATTCCTATTTTAGAAGCTTTGGTTTCTAAAGTCCCAGTGATAACCACACGTGGGGGCTGTTTTCATGAGTCTGCAGGACCTGGAAGTATTTTTGTAGACCCCGATAATGCTGAGGAATTAGCAGACGCAATAAGGTTAGTGTTAAGTGATGAAACCAAGCGAAAGCAAATGATTGAAACAGGCTATCAATATGCGCAACAATTTAAACCAGAAATTTGTGCAGATAATATGTTTAACCTTTATAAAAAAATATGCGAGCAATAGCAATGGATTGCTTACATTTAATACAACATCCCATATTTGCTATTATTGGTAAAAAAGCGCAAGAATTAAATTTACCATGCTATGTGGTTGGTGGATATGTGCGCGATGCCATTTTAGGTCGTGAGTGCAAGGATATTGATTTTGTTGTTGTGGGTGATGGTACTTTATTAGCAAGTAAAGTGGCTGAACAAATAGATAAACGATTAAAAGTAAATATATTTAAAACATACGGTACTGCTATGTTTAAATATAAGGATTTAGATATTGAATTTGTTGGGGCAAGAAAAGAATCATATAGTCAACACTCTAGAAATCCAGAGGTGCAACAAGGTAGCTTACAAGATGATCAAAACAGAAGGGATTTTACGATTAATGCCATGGCAATAAGTTTAAATGCAATTGATTATGGTGCAATGGTTGATCCTTTTGGTGGCTTAAAAATGCTTGAAAGGAAAATTATTATAACACCATTAAACCCTAACATTACTTTTAGTGATGATCCATTACGCATGATGCGGGCAATTAGGTTTGCTTCTCAATTAAATTTTCAAATTGATCAAAATTGTTTTGAAGCCATTAAGTTGAACAAAGATAGAATCAGCATAATTTCAAAGGAGAGGATTACAGATGAGTTAAATAAAATTGTTGCATCTCCTACCCCATCTATTGGATTTAAACTGTTATTTGATAGTGGATTATTAAAGATAATTTTTCCTTTAATGGCAAATTTGCATGGTGTAGAATTTATTAAAGGCAGAGGGCATAAGGACAATTTTTACCATACCCTTGAAGTGCTTGACAATATAAGTAAAAACACCAATAACCTATGGTTAAGATGGGCAGCAATATTGCATGATATAGCTAAACCTCATACAAAAAAATATGAAGAAGGCACGGGTTGGACTTTTCATGGGCATGAAGACAAAGGTGCACGTTTAGTACCAAAAATATTCACTGAACTAAAATTACCTTTAAATGAAAAAATGAAATATGTTCAAAAGTTGGTGCTGTTGCATTTGCGACCTATTGTACTTTCAAAAGAAATTGTAACAGATAGTGCGGTAAGAAGATTACTTTTTGAAGCTGGCGATGATATTGATGATTTAATGTTGCTATGTGAAGCAGACATTACAACAAAAAATGAATATAAAAAAGAAAAGCATTTAGCTAATTTTGAATTGGTAAAAACAAAATTAAAAGAAGTTGAAGAAAAAGATAATTTACGTAATTGGCAGCCTCCAATAAGTGGTGAACATATCATGAAAACTTTTAATTTATCGCCATCCAAAGAAATTGGCATCATTAAAAATGCCATTAGGGAGGCCATTTTAGAAGGCGAAATTGGCAATAATTTTGAAGAGGCCGAACAATATATGTTTGCATTAGCAAAGAAATTAAAGTTAATTTAACCAAATATATCAATAACGCGCCCGTGCAGAGGGAAAGCATGAATAGCTTGTTAAGCAATATTGAACAATAAAAAATTAAGACTGCATTTAATACCATTTGCTTTTATTTTTTAGTTCACCTGAATTTAATTCACGATAAAAAATAAATATGTAACAGTGAATGCCTTTACAACTTGATATGAGTAAAATAGTGCTTTGCGAAAGTTGGATTAAAATGAAATTGTAATCGGTATAAAATGATTAAAAATTGTAACTAGGGTAAAAACAACTCAGTAGCATGCCTCAATTTTTATGCTCATAATAAGACTATTTAGTCGTCCCTCAAAAAGTCCAATTCCTATAGGCCTATTGGATTTACTAAA
>DAORKI010000103.1:0-12602 GCA_035439485.1 Bacteroidia bacterium | reverse complement strand
CGCCATTTTCACAAGGCCAACATCTCTCCCGTTTAAAAATGACTTTTTGAGGGACAACTAAATAGGCAATGGTAAATGCGGGTACAACTCGAAATTAGCACAATCAGGTTATGCCACAATAGGACTAAATTGAAAGTGTTCTTGGTAATAAACCAAATCATATAGCGATTTATATCTGTCTATTTTGAGTAATCATTTCAAATCATAGTATTCATTTAGTGGCACTATGTTTTGGAATATGAATTGATCAATTTTTTTTTCCTTTTAATTCATGAGCTGCAATAATACTAATTAACATAAAGTCCAATATTATATTAATATTTATTTAACGGTATGTTTTTAGTTTAATCTAAATTTTTAGAGATTTATTCAAATTTTACTTTCTTTTGTTTGAGAATCATTACACCACAGAAATTCATGCTTAAGAACACATTTTTAACAGCAATATTGTGCTTATCTATATTATCGATTAATGCACAAAATATTTTTTTTACTCACAACACCAACTGGAAATACAAAGATGATGGTAGCAATCAAGGTACTGCTTGGCAATCGAGTGCATTTGTAGATGGAGCGTGGCTCTCAGGTAACGGACAATTTGGTTATGGTGAGGGTGATGAAACTACCCTTTTAAATGCTTGTGGAACAGTAGTTGCCAATCCAAGTTGCACTAACAAATATATCACTACCTATTTCCGAAAAAGTTTTACAATTAATGATATCAACCTATATCAAAGTTTTACTTTTAATGTATACCGTGACGATGGATTTGTAATTTATGTAAATGGGAATGAAATTCAAAGAAACAACATGCCTAGTGGAACCATTTCATATACAACCTTGGCTAGTGCAGCAGCAGCAGATGATGGTCAAACAATTACAAGCTTTAGTTTAAATGCTGCTTCGTCATTTTTTACATCAGGAAATAATACTATTGCAGTAGAATTGCATCAAAGCGCAGCTTCAAGTTCTGATTTAAGTTTTTCTATGGAATTAATAGGCATTTATACTGGAAGTAATCCCATTATTACCCGAGGTCCATATTTGCAAAAGGCCAATAGTAACAGTATAACTATTCGTTGGCGAACTGATATTGCTTGCGATAGTAAAGTTATCTTTGGTTCTGATTCAAGTAATCTATTTAATCAAGTTGTTATTCCAGGTTTGAGAACAGAACATACCGTTGAACTCACTGGACTTCAAGCCTACACCAAATACTTTTATGGTATAGGAAATAGCAATGCCATTGTGCAATCCGGCTATGAACAATACTTTATAACCTCTCCTATTCCAGGCAACGCTGGTAAATATAGGTTTTGGGTTACAGGCGATTGTGGAACTGGATATGCAGAACAAATGCAAGTTTTAAATCAATACAATAATTATACTGGCAACAAACCAACAAATGGATGGCTATTATTAGGTGATAATGCTTATAATGGAGGTTATGATACAGAATATTCAACTAATTTTTTTGCCGCTTATCAAGGTTCAATAATGAAAAAAGCTCCGTTATGGCCTGCACCTGGAAATCATGACTATGACAATAATGGAACAAATCAAAATACTCATGCCGTGCCATATTACGAAATTTTTAATTTACCATACAAGCAAACTGTGGTGGCGTGGCGTCAAATACTGAAGCCTATTATTCCTATGATTATGGTAATATACATTTTTTTAGCCTTAGATTCCTATGGAAAAGAAAACAATGCTACAAGATTATATGACACTACTGGAGCACAAGTTCAGTGGATAAAAAGTGATTTAGCTGCCAACACTAAACCTTGGGTAATTGCTTATTGGCACCACCCTCCTTACACAATGGGTTCTCATAATTCAGATACAGAAGCTGAATTAATTAACATCAGGTCCAATTTTATCAGAATTTTAGAAAGAATGGGTGTTGATTTAGTTATGTGTGGTCACAGTCATTCCTATGAAAGAACAAAGTTGATGAAAGAACATTATGGTTTAGAAACAAGCTTTAATGCTAATACACATAATTTAAGTAACTCCACTGGAAAATATGATGGCACTCCAAATTCTTGCACATATTTAAAAGATAGTTTACACCAATCTTTAAAAGGAACTGTATATGTTGTGTCAGGCTCAGCTGGTAAATTTGGAGGAACATCTGCCGGATATCCTCATGATGCAATGCAATATTCAAATGTAAGCAATCCAGGATCTGTAATTTTAGATTTTGATGATAATCGTTTAGATGTAAAATGGTTGTGTGGTGATGGGGTTATTCGTGACCAATTTACAATGATGAAACACACTAGCAAAGTAAAAAACTATGTCATCAATGAAGGAGATTCAATATTACTAAGAGCTTCTTGGACTGGACAATATAGTTGGAATATTAATGGTTCAACTAATAAACAAATTTATGCTAAACCTACTCAATTAACCACAATAGTTGTGGCCGACCAATTCCAATGTGTTGCTGATACTTTCCATGTTGTTGTAAATCCCCTCGTTGCCAATTTCAACGCTGTAAACACAACTGTTTGTGTTGGATCAAGTATTCAATTCAACAATACATCTAGTTCCAATGCTTCTTCATTTTTATGGAGTTTTCCTGGCGGCTCACCCAACAGCTCTAACATAGCAAACCCTTTAATTACATACAACTCCCCTGGAGTTTACAATGTAACATTAACTGTTTTTAATGGCTTTGCTAGTCATTCAAATACAATTAATGCATTTGTTACTGTAAATGCATTGCTTCAACCTCAAATAACTATTTCATCTGATTTAAATAGTATTTGTTACGGAAATACTGTGAGCTTCAATGCTTCCATAATTAATGGAGGAACTTCACCTAGTTTTCATTGGAAAATTGATGGTTTAACTACTGGTACTAATAGTGCCAATTTTAGTACTAACACACTTGAAAATGGACAAATCATTTCCTGTGATTTAACTTCCAACGAAGCTTGCATAAGTATATCAACAGTAACTTCCAATGTAATTCCAATAATTGTGAATCCCACGATTATTCCTGTAATTTCAATAATGCAAACAACGGGAACAAATCCATTTTGTTTTGGTGAAAATATCACCTTCACGGCAACATCCAGCAATGGTGGCTTAAGCCCAACATTCCATTGGAAAATAAATGGTATTGATGTAGGCAACAACAGTCCTACTTTCACCTCATCCTCCTTAAATAATGGTGAGGTTGTTTCCTGTGAGTTAACTTCTAATGCCAATTGTGCAAGTCCAAGCTCTGTTAACTCTAATGGAATAACAATATCAGTAAATAATTTGGTAACACCAACATTAACAATTTCTACTGCATCAAATACTGTATGTGAAACTAATATTACTTCTTTTACAGCCACCTCAACCGATGGAGGAGCAAGCCCATCATACCAGTGGAAAATAAATGGAAATAACGTAGGAACAAATAGTGCAACTTTTTCAACCTCAAATTTAACCAATGGTCAAATTGTGACATGTGTGTTAACTTCTAATGCCCCTTGTGCAAGCCCTTCCATAGTTTCATCAAATAGTATAACTATGACAGTAAACAATTGTAGCGGTGTGCCCAATACACAGCTGCGTACTGCCGACTGTGGAAAACAAAACCTTGCACTTAATGCCGCTATATTGTGCGACCCAGTGATTGGTGCTACTAATTATGACTTTGAATTTACAAATCTAACTAACAATGTTGTTGGTGTAAGAACGAGCACCACTAATAGTGTTAGTTTGAGCAGTTTGACGCCATCAATTCAATTTGGAACTCAATACAATGTGCGGGTAAGGGCAAAAGTAGCAGGTATTTGGGGCAACTATGGCAATATTTGTAACATTGGAACAGTATGCAATCCTAGTATTTGTGGTGTACCATTTACACAACTCAGAGTTGCTGATTGTGGAAAACTTAACTTGAGTCCGCTGACTAGTCAAATTATTGCCGATGCTGTGGCTGCGGCTTCACAATATGAATTTGAATTTAGAAGTATTTCAACTAATGTTTTATATGCTACCAAATTACAAACTTCAAATGTACTTTCTTTGAGTGCTGTAGCTCCAACACTGCAATGGAATACACAATACAATGTTAAGGTTAGAGCCTACATTGCTGGTGTGGCTGGCACTTTCGGTCCTAATTGTGTAATTGGTTTTATTCCCGACCCAAGTATAGCTGGTGTGCCAAATACTCAATTAACGACAGCATTTTGTGGTAAAATAAATTTAGCTTTAACATCTTCTATTTCTTGCAATGCTGTAACTGGCGCTGGAAGCTATGAATGGGAATTTAAAAACCAAAGCAATACTGCAATTGTTGGTACTAAAATAACAACCAGTACGTCTGTTAATTTAAGCACGGTAGCTGGTTTACAGTGGAACACACAATATAATGTACGCGTTCGTGCATTTATTGGAACTGTTGCGGGTACATATAGTACCTCCTGTTTAATTGGCTTAATTCCTGATCCTGCAATAAATGGTGTACCTTCCACAAAATTAAGGACTAACGATTGTGGCAAACTTAATTTTGGACTAGGTGGTAATGCGGTGGCTGATGTTGTTACTGGTGCTGCTGAATATGAATTTGAAATCAGAAATAATACAACAAATGCCCTTATAACCAATAAATTGCAATCTTCTAACGTACTTACTTTTAGCACAGTTCCTGCTTTAACATGGAATACTCAATACAAAATAAGTGTTAGAGCTAGAATAAGTTCAACTTGGGGAACATTTGGACAGCCTTGCACAATTGGTTTTATTTGTGACCCAAACATATGTGGTGTAGCTACAACTTCGTTAAGAAGTGGGGATTGTGGAAAAATTAATTTTAATTTCTCTACTGGCTATGCAGTTGCCAACGTTGTTCCAGGTGCTAATTTTTATGATTTCGAAATTACTGATTTAAGTGATAATAGCATAGTAAGTGTGCAAACCAGAAGTAATACAAATCTGTTCTTTAATTCAGTTAGCCCTGCTTTACAAAATAATAAACAATATAGTATTAGAGTAAGAGCTATTATTTCAGGTGTGTATGGCAATTATGGAAATGCTTGTACAATCGGTTTTGTAAGCGGCAGCAGGGAAGAGAAATACGATGTGAGTATAGAAAATAATATCAATGAAGATCATTTTGATATAAATGTATATCCTAATCCTTTTATTGAAAACACAACTATTTTTATTCCTACTTTTAATAAGGAAAATACTGAATTACAGGTGATTGACATGAAAGGAAATATAGTTTGGAATCAACAAATAACAACGAATGAAAAAGTGATGATTGGTGAAACTTTTACCAAAGGGAATTATATTATCAAAGCTTCATTAAATAACGGCTCTGAATCTTTTGAAAGACTTATTAAGGCTGAATAAACAACATAGTTGTAAAATAGTCAGAGGCTATCTTTAAATTAAGATAGCCTGTTTTTTTTGATGTTTATAAATTTTGAGTCAAAACAATAATTTTAATAATTTAAATTTGTAAATCAATATCTTCTATTTTGCCATCATGGAATCAAATATTTTTAAATCCATTGAATCTTTACAGCAAGCTTATCAGTATAAAATTTAACGTTCATTCTTTTGCAACCTAAAAACAATGTACTACTTTAGATTTAATTTTTAATAACTATTTCATTTTAAAATTTAGAAATATGAATAAAATTATTTCAAATTTGCTCATCATTATTTTCTTTATTAAACTAGAGTATTCTAATGCCCAAAATATACAAGTTATAGGTAGTTCAGGCCCTGGCATTGAAACTGGCGGCAAAATGGTTCAGGATGCGAACGGCAATATTTATTGTTTTGGAATTTTTACCGACACATTGCAATTAAATGCAAATTTGATGGCCGTCTCTAGTGGAAATTTCGATTGTTATATTGCAAAATTTAATCGCTACATGCAGCCAATATGGGTTAAAACAATTGGAGGTTCAGGCGCAGAGGGAGCTGGTGGTATTGCCTATGATGATGGAAAGCTTTATTTAGGTGGTTGGTATGGAGCTCAAACAATTATTAATAACGATACACTTATTTACAATTTTGATTGCATTTCACCCGGATTTATTGCAAGTATAGATACCTCTGGTAATTTTATACATGCAAAGGCATTCACAAAAAACAGCAACAGCATAAGTTGTTTCGTTAATGCTATTGAGGTGAATCAAACCGGTCTTGTGATAGCTGGGAAAATAAAAGGTCAGTTCGAATTTGGAAATGGCCAAAATATTAACACCTATTTAACGGGCACTGAACATGACATTTTTGTTGCACGTTTTGATACAGCTTTTAATTGCAATTATGCATATTCGGCTGGCAGTGTTTTAGGGTCACAAAGAGGAGATGACGGTGCCACTTGTTTACAAATCGACACCTTAGGGAATATTTATCTTGGAGGTTTTTTTGGCTCTCTACCTGGTTTAGGAAATGCTACTTTGTATTTCGGGAATCAAACAGTTAATGCCAATGGAGGCTATGGTTTTACTGATTACTTCATAGTTAAAATACGTCCGAACGGATATATTGCTTGGCTCCGCTCTAGTGGTGGCAGTTTACCTGATTATCTTGCAGATATTTGTTTAGATAATGATGCAAGATTAGCCATAACAGGACGTTATTCAGATAATAGTAATATTGCTGGTGTTCCCTTACCAGCTTCCATAGATAACTATTCCACTTTCTTTGGCTCTATTGATTCTGCAGGCACAGGATTATCAGCTCACAGAGTTAGTAATGAAGCTGATTTTCAAGCATTAAAAAAAGGAATGGACAATTACTTTTACGCAGCTGATTATAATTTTACTGGTGTAGCATCCAGATTTAAAATTTATAAATTGCAAATTGATACTGGTGTTATTGCTGTGGACTCTCTGTTAATTAATACTGCAGGCAGCTATAATTATGGAGATATACTACCTCCTGCAATTGGCTGTAATGAGTTGATATTCAATAGTAGCTTTAATAGCATTTTAGTGTTCCAAGGAGATACACTAATTTCAAACAATTACCAACAAAATTTATATGACTTTTGTTACGGTAAATACAGTATGTCGGGCACTTTGCTAAGTACGCCACAAATAAACTCACCAAGCACAAGCGTTTATTGTTCAAATACTTTTGATATTCATTTATCAGTATCAAATATTGCTAATGCAAATGAATATCATTGGTACGTATTTCCTTCAAATGCAGGCAGTATCACCATAAATGCAAACGAAGCCATACTCAATATCGATTCCACTTTTAGTGGAGAAGTTAAACTTGTTTGTTATGCATCAAACTTTTGTGATATATCAAATATTTCAGACACCCTCTCACTAACTATACATCAATCTCCTATTATTTATTCTATTGAAGATACAGGATTTGGTGCTGTTGAATCAAATGTGATTAATGCAACTAATTTCAATTGGTATTTAGATAATGTACTTCTTAATTTTGCCAATATGAACATTATTAATTGTATAGGTGATGGTGTTTATACCATCATTGCAAATAATGCGAATTGCAGTGATAAGCTTTCAAATTATGTGAGCTGTATTATTTCCAATATTAAAAATTTGGACAATGACATAGTGAATATATTTCCTAACCCTGCTAAAAATAATTTTACAATTAATTCAAATATTGATGAATATAAAGTAGTAAAAATATTTAGTATGACAGGGCAATTGTTGTATAGCAATAACTTTTTAGAACAAAGCTTTGTCATTAATACTGAAACGTTTGCTAAAGGATTTTATACTGTTCAAGTTAAATCAAATTCATTGAATGTGAATACCAAATTAATGGTTGACTAATTAAATTGTCATATTTTTAAAGTAGATTATTGTCTTTAACATTTACCACAAAAAAGGTATTGCTTAGAATAATTCTAAATAGAACATTTGCACCGTTCATTTTAATTTAGATTTATTTTAAGACTTATGCAAAAAAACACATTTATCTGTTTACTTTTTCTAGCTATCACACAACTTCATGCACAATCTATAGACTCAAATAAAGTTGTTATCCTACCATTGCTCGAATTCAATGAACAACGCTCCATTGGCGGCATTGAATCGATGCCAGATATAAAGGAAAATGTAATTTATGCCGGTAAGAAATTAGCTGTAATTCGTTTAGATAAATTAAATGCTGATTTAAGCGTCAACAATACGCGCCAGGTTTTTGGCAAGGTAGCAGGCATGACTATTTGGGAGAATGATGGTTCTGGAATTCAAGCTGGTATTGCAACAAGAGGTTTAAGCCCAAATCGATCATGGGAATTTAATGTTCGCCAAAATGGCTATGATATTTCTTCTGAAGCATTTGGATATCCTGAATCCTATTACACACCGCCAATGGAAGCATTGGAAACCATTGAGGTTGTGCGTGGTGCAGCATCATTACAATATGGACCACAATTTGGCGGGTTAATTAATTACAAAATTAAAAAAGGAGATTCAAACAAGCCTTTTGCCTTTGAAACCCAGCAAACAGTTGGTTCTTATGGGTTATTTAATACCTATAACGCGGCAGGTGGCACATATAAAAAACTCAATTACTATGGTTATTTGCATCACCGAAGTGCTGATGGTTGGCGTTCAAATTCAATGTATCAAATATTTACAGGATATATTTCAGCTAATTATCAATTTAACAATAAAATAAATCTTGGAATTGAATATAGTAAAATGGATTACGAAAGTCAACAACCGGGAGGACTAACGGACCAACAATTTATTGAAAACCACCGTCAATCAAGCCGTAGCAGAAATTGGTTTGGCGCACCGTTCGAAACTGTCTCGCTCACATTTGATTATCAAATCTCAAACAATACCAGTATGAAAATTAAGTGCTTTGGCAATTTAGCTTCACGTAATAGTGTTGGTTATTTAAAAGCCATTAATATTAAAGATAGTATAAATCCTAAAACAGACCAATATACTGCACGTCAAATTGATAGGGATAATTACGAAAATTATGGCACCGAAATAAGAATGTCTAGTAAATATAAATTAGGCAACAAAATCAATTTACTCACTTATGGAGTTAGGGCTTACAAAGGAAATACGAATAGAAATCAGTTAGGAGTAGGCTCTACAGGCAGCGATTTTGACCTTGTTTTAAGCAACCCAAATTATGGCCGTGCATTTAAATTTAGAACAGTCAATTATGCTGCATTTATTGAGCATATTTTCTATATAGGAAACAAATTAAAAATTGTTCCTGGAGCTCGTTTCGAATTGATAGAAAATTCAAAAACTGGCTATATAAATAACACAAGCAGCGGTAATATTGCACTTGAAAAAAGAACAAGAAATATTTTATTGTATGGTGCAGGTGCAGAATTCAAAGTGACTTCACAAAGCCATGTGTATGCGAATTATTCAAGAGCATTCCGTCCTGTTACATTTTCAGAATTAACGCCAAGTGCAACCAACGAAATCGTTGATGTAAAATTAAAAGACGCTGATGGCTTCAATGCCGATTTTGGGTACAGAGGTTCTTTGTGGAAATGTATCAATTTTGACCTAGGACTATTTTATTTGAGTTATAACAATCGCATTGGGACAATTACACAAGATGGAGCTCCATTTAAAACTAACATTGGCGCTTCTGTGAGTCAAGGTATTGAATCTTATTTAGAGATAGATTTTGTAAAGGCTTTAAGCAATAATGAAAAATTTGGCAACTTAATCTTTTTTACCTCCAATGCATTTATTGACGCTAAATATACCAAATGGGATAATCCTGCCATAGCCGAAGACCCTTTAAAATCAATCAAAGGTAAACAAGTTGAATATGCACCTGCGTATATTCATCGTTTTGGCGCAACGTATAAATATAAAAAAATCACTACCACTTTACAATACAATTCAACCGCTGCAGTTTATACAGATGCAATAAACACCGAAACTGCAAATGCAACTGCAACAGTAGGAAAGCTGCCTTCATATGAAATATTGGATTTTAGTTTTTCTTTCAAACTATTGGAAAATTACAATATAAAGGCTGGCATAAATAATTTAACTGATGAAAAATATGCAACACGCAGGGCTGGTGGATATCCAGGACCTGGTATCTTACCTGGAAATGGAAGAACAATTTTTGTAAGTTTTGGAGCTAAGTTTTAAACTTTATAATTCTTTACTCTTTTCTAATTAGGCATTTATTGTCTAACGATTATCATATTTATTTATCTTTACATGATAAATTTTAAAATATGATTCGATCAATTGCAATTTCATTATCTACGATTATTTTTATTTCTTGCAATTCTGAAAATAAAAATAATACGCAAAAAATGATGTATCCTCAAACGCGTAAAACTGATAGTGTTGACACCTATTTTGGAACAAAAGTTCCTGATCCTTATCGCTGGCTTGAAGATGATAAATCAGCCGAAACTGCTGAGTGGGTCAAGGCTCAAAATGGAATCACCTTTGATTACCTCAACAAAATTCCTTATAGAAATAATGTTAAAGAACGCTTAACTCAAATTTGGAATTTTGAACGATACACGCCTTTGAGTAAAAAGGGTAAATACTATTTCTTTTATAAAAATAATGGTGTACAAAATCAAAGTGTTCTTTATTATCAAGAAGGTTTACATGGAGAGGCTAAGGTTTTACTTGACCCTAATTTATTGGCCGAAGATGGAACTATTTCTTTGGGAGGTGCAAAAGTGAGTAAGGATGGAAAGTATTTAGCTTACACAATAAATAAAGCAGGCAGCGATTGGAGTGAAATTCATTTAATGGATATTGCCTCAGGAAAAAAACTACCTGATGAAATTAAATGGGTAAAATTTAGTGAAATAGCATGGAAAGGCAATGGTTTCTATTATAGTGCATACGAAGCGCCAGCGGGTAAAAGCGAGCTTAGTAGCAAAAATGAATTTCATAAAATTTTCTTTCATGAAATTGGAAAAAGTCAAAAAGATGATGTGCTTATATTTGAAGACAAAGTTAATGGACTTAGAAATTTTGCAGCTAACGTTACTGATGATGAGCAATATCTTATAATTTATGGTTCTGAAAGTACGAGTGGAACCTCTCTAATAATTAAAGATTTGATGGCACCTAATGCTAAATTTGTGACTATAGTTTCTAACTTTGAAAATAATTACGGTGTTGTACATAATGAAAAAAACATTTTCTATTTGCATACAGATAAAAATGCCCCAAAATACCAATTATTTCAAGTAGATTTAAATAAGCCGCAAGAAAAATACTGGAAAACACTCATTCATGAAGGCAATGATTTACTAGAAAGTGTCAGTTTTGCCTATGGAAAATTTGTTGCTTTATATTTGAAAGATGTAAGTTCAAAAATGATGGTGTTTGACCTTTCAGGAAAACTTGATCATGAAATTAAATTACCTGGCCTATGCAAAGTTGAAGGACTTTCAACCGATAAAGAAGACAGTTTAGTTTTCTTTTCATACAATACTTTTACAGCGCCTGCTTCTATTTATCAGTATAGTCTAAAAAGTAAATTTATTAATGAAACATTTAAACCTACAATTGATTTTAAGACGAATGAATATGAGACCAATCAAGTATTTTATACAAGTAAGGATGGCACTAAAATTCCCATGTTTATTACTCATAAAAAAGGAATTAAATTAGATGGCAATAATCCATGTTTTTTATTTGGATATGGGGGCTTCAACAGCTATTATGCTCCCGAATTTAGAATTGATAGAGCGATATTTTTAGAACAAGGTGGTGTGTATGCAGTGCCTGGAATTAGAGGTGGAGGCGAGTATGGAGAAGATTGGCATAAGGCTGGAATTAAATGTAAAAAACAAAATGTTTTTGATGATTTTATTGCTGCTGCAGAATTTTTAATCAAAGAAAAATATACATCTTCTTCAAAATTGGCCATTAATGGCAGAAGTAATGGTGGCTTGTTGATTGGTGCTGTAATGACTCAACGCCCCGATTTATGCAAAGTAGCAATCCCAACTGTTGGCGTACTTGATATGCTACGATATCACAAATTTACCATTGGCTGGGCTTGGGCAAGCGATTACGGAACAAGTGAAAATAAAAATGAATTTGATTGTTTATTAAAATACTCTCCTTTACATAATGTAAAACCTGCCGAATACCCTGCCACATTAGTCACAACAGGTGACCATGACGACAGGGTTGTTCCAGCTCATTCATTTAAATTCATTGCCACTTTACAAGAAAATCAAAAAGGTGCTAATCCTACTTTGGTTCGCATTGATGTTAATGCTGGACATGGTGCTGGAAAACCTACTGCTAAACAAATTGAAGAGGCGGCCGATATCTGGTCCTTTGTATTTTACAATTTAGGCGTTGATTACAAATAAAAAAACTACTTGTATACTTTTACTATTAAGACTTTTAAGGATTTAACGGTTGAAGAGCTTTATAACATACTTCAACTTCGAGAAGCCGTTTTTGTTATTGAACAAAATTGTGTTTATCAAGATATTGATGGCATAGATGAGAGTTGCTATCATTTATTTACACAGGATCAAGGTAAGTTAATTGCTTATGCTCGGTTAGTCCCCAAAAATTTCAAATTTGATACACCCTCAATTGGTCGTGTGATTTGTCTTAAAAATTATAGAGGGAAAGGTTTAGGTA
>DAORKI010000102.1:0-12765 GCA_035439485.1 Bacteroidia bacterium | reverse complement strand
AGATGGCTATTTGATATGATGAAAAAATGCACCTGCCATAACTAAGCAAAGGGCAAACGAAATTAATTAAACACGAAAAGTATTCAAAATTTTACTTAAATTTTATTTCCAACCTCCACCAAGTGCTCTGTAAATATTTACTTTTGCATCTAATTGCTTCATCTTAATTTCAATTAATTCCATTTTTGATTCTAATGCTTCGCGCTGGGTGAGTAGCACTTCGGCATAATCGGCTCTGGCCGAATTAAAAAGGTTGTTAGCAATATTTACTGATTGTAACAAAATATTTACTTCTTGCAATTTGGTTGTATAACTATATGCATAATTGCTGATTTTATTTAAATGATTAAGTACATCAATATGTGCATTCAATACCGTTTTTTCATAGTTGTACATGGCTTGAACTTGCTTTGCATTGGCATTTAAATAGTTGGCTTTAATGGCATTTTTATTGATTAAAGGTGCCATTAAATCTCCAGCCAAATTGTAAATAATCGATTTTGGATTCACCAAAAAAGTTGGATTATAGGCCTGAAATCCAAGTCCTGCTTTAATACTAAAGGAAGGATAAAAATTGGCACGTGCCGAAAGTACATCTAATTTTGAAGCTGCTAATTCAAGTTCTGCTTGTTTTATATCAGGCCTGTTTACCAATAGTTGCGAAGGTATACCACTGGCAACAGAATCGATAGCCAAATCAAAAAACTGGGTGGAGTTTCGTGCTAATGTTTTAGGATAACTTCCCGATAAAAAATTTAATTTGTTTTCAGTTTCAACAATTTGCTGTTGTATTTCAAACTTTAAATTTTGTGTATGCAACAACTGTGCTTCAAATCGATTTACTGCAAGCTGAGTAACTTTGGCAGCATTTTTTTGTTCTTTCACTACCTTAAGTGCATTGCTTTGTATGGTAATATTTTTTTCTACCAAGTCGAGCATATTATCAAGTGCTATTAATTCATAATAAGAACTTGCTATTTCAGCCACTAAGTGAGTGATCATAAAATTTTTACCTTCAATACTTGCCAAGTATCTTGATACTGCAGACTTTTTTGCATTTCGGAGTTTTTTCCAAACATCAATTTCCCATGAAGCTTTGGCACCAAAAATGAAGTCGTTGTTAGATTCAATTACTTTTTTATTTTCCTTAACAGCAATATTCTCTTCTATGACCTTAGGCCATGTATATGAACTTTCTTTATCAACACCTGTCGCGCCAAACAAGCCAACAAAAGGCAAATATTCTCCTTTGCGCATTTTTATTTCATTTTTGCTCAAGGCGATTTCCTGTATTATAATGTTTAGCTCTTGATTATTTTTAAGTGCTGTATCAATTAAGGCTGCTAAATAAGGATCATTGAAATATTTTTTCCAACTTAAATTTGCTATATTATTAGTATCGTTTGCACTGAAGTAATAGGAGGGCAATTTATTGTTTTCCTTGCGTAAAGACAGGTGTGGAATGTTGCATGCCCAAAAGAAAACAGTGATTAAAACAACGCTAATTATTTTACTGATTGAATTTGTTCCCATTTCTTTTTGTGATTTTGGTAAGTATTTTTTGAATTCTAAGGGTGAATGTTCGGTTCGAATTAGAGGATTCAACAAAGGCCTCTGTTAAAGGATTGTCCTCTTCATCTCTAATTAGTTTACGGCCTTCTGCTAGTTTGCCAAAAATATAATACAAGCCAGGCACAAGTATAACACCGAAAATGGTGCCGAGGAGCATTCCTCCAAGCGCTGATGACCCAATGGTACGATTTCCAACTGCACCTGGTCCCGTAGCTACAACCAAAGGAATTAAACCAGCAATAAAAGCAAAGGAAGTCATTAAGATTGGCCTAAAACGTACCTTTGCACCTTCTACTGCTGCTTCAAAAACTGTTGCTCCTGCTCTTTGTTTTTGTATTGCAAATTCAACAATCAAAATGGCATTTTTTCCGAGCAAGCCAACAAGCATAATTAATCCTAATTGAGCATAAATATCATTGGCAAGTCCCATTATTTTTAATAGTAGAAATGAACCAAAAACACCTGCAGGAAGAGATAATACCACTGCCAGTGGAATGATAAAACTTTCATATTGGGCAGCAAGTACGAGGTATACAAAAATTAGTACCACTATAAAAATATACAAGGCTTCATTGCCTCTTTTTACTTCATCATATGAAAGACCTTCCCAAGCAATATCATAACCTTTGGGAAGCGTTGTAGCAGCGACTTCTTGAATAGCTTTAATTGCTTCGGCACTTGTGAAGCCTGGAGCTGGTACTCCTCTAATTGAGGAAGAGGTATATAAATTAAAACGTGTAATTTCATTAGGGCCTTGTGTTTTTTTCATTTTCATGAAGGCTGAATATGGCACCATTTCATCTCTATTATTTTTTACATACAGATTTAATATGTCGGTTGGAAGCTTGCGATATAAGGGATCAACCTGTGTGTAAACTTTATAAAAGTTGTTGAAACGTATAAAGCCTTGCTCATAAGTACTACCAATTAAAACATTTAAATTTTCCATAGCTTTGCCAATAGATACGCCTTTTTGCATGGCTAATTTGTTATCAATAATTAATTCATACTGCGGATAATTGGCTGCATAGAAGGTAAATAAGCCAGTTAATTCTTTTCGTTTTTTTAAATTTTCCATGAACTCGGTATTTACTTTGTCAAATTCATGGTAGTCAACATCACTTCCTTTATCTAACATACGCAAAGAAAATCCATCAGATGATCCATAGCCAGGAACAGCTGGAGGTTCAAAAAACTCAACAACTGCTCCCATGTTTTTTGTTTTTTCTTCCAATTCTTCAATTATCTGTTTTATTGAGCGGGAGCGTTTATCCCAATCGGCTAAGTTGATAAGACAAGTTCCCGCATTTGAACCACGTCCTTCAGTAAGAATTTCATATCCAGCCAAGGAAGTTACAGATGAAACACCTTCAACCGATTTAGCAATTTTTTGAAGCTCTAAAGAAACAGCATTAGTTCTTTCCAATGTAGTGCCAGGGGGTGTTTGCACGATGGCATAAATTTGACCTTGATCTTCATTAGGAATAAATCCTGCTGGTAATGTTTTATCCACCGAAAATATACCGAAGGCAAATAAAATTAGTATGCTAAAAGTTACGAGTCTTCTGTTCACAATGATGCCTAATAATTTGGTGTATCTTCCAGTCAATTTTTCAAACCTCCTATTAAACCAGTTAATAAATACATTTACAGGTGATTTGCTTTTTGCTTTACCATGATTATTTTTCAATATCATAGCGCATAATACAGGTGTTAATGTTAAAGCAACAATTCCAGATAATACTATGGAAGATGCCATGGTGATTGCAAATTGACGATAAAATATGCCAACTGGACCAGTCATAAATGCCACGGGAACAAATACTGCAGTCATAATTAAAGTAATAGCAATTATTGCCCCACTAATTTCTTCGAGTACTTTTTTTACGGCTGCAAAGGGTGAAATATTTTCTTCTTCCATTTTAGCATGCACTGCCTCCACTACAACAATTGCATCATCAACAACAACCCCAATAGCTAACACTAAAGCAAAAAGTGTAATAAGATTAATACTTAAACCAAAAAATTGCATGAATATGAAAGCACCAATCAGTGATACAGGCACTGCTAGTGTCGGAATTAAAGTTGAGCGTAAATCTCCAAGGAATAAAAAAACAACTAAGGCAACTAAAATAAAGGCTTCAAAAAGCGTATGTAAGACCTTTTCAACAGAAGCATTTACAAATTTGGATACATCATAATTAATTTCATAATTCATTCCTGGAGGGAAATCCTTTTTGAGTTCCTCCAACTTAGCTTTCACATTGTCAATGACTTTGCTGGCGTTACTTCCTGGTATTTGTTTTAATACTAATGATGTAGACGGATACCCATCCTTATTAGAATATATATCAACAAATTCGCTTCCCACTTCCACAGTAGCTATATCCTTTAATTTCACAACCTCACCTTCGGCATTGGCTTTTACAATTATATCTTTATACTGTTCAGGAGTATTATACCAACCTTTATAAGTAAAAACATATTCTAGTGATTGTGCTATTCTACCAGAGCTTAATCCAACTCTACCAGGTCTTCCTAAAACACTTTGTTGGTCAACAGCTTCAAGTACTTCATCTGCCGAAATATTGTAGGCTCTCATTCTATCAGGTTTTAACCAAACACGTATGGCAAATGCTCTGCTTCCCAATGCAATGGCGCGTCCCATGCCGCTTATACGTTGTAATTCAGGAAGCATGTAAGTATTGGCGTAGTTGAATAAAAATTTTTCATCAGCCTTTTTATCGGTACTAAACAAATTCACATACATCAACATACTAGGTTGTATTGGGGTAATTACTACACCTTCTCGTTGAACTAAGGGAGGCAAGTTAGCCATTACTTGATCTACTCTTGTTTTGACATTGACTACAGCCACAGTGGGATCTACCCCAGGTTCAAACACTACCTGAATTGTTGCTTCACTGGCACTTGTTGCATCAGAAATAATGTATTGCATACCTTGAACTCCATTAATAGCTCTTTCTAATAAGGTTACAGTTGACTTTACTAATACATCAGCATTAGAGCCCGGGAATTCAATAAAGATATTCACTCTTGGAGGAGCAATCTCAGGGAATTGTGCTACAGGTCTTGTAGTAATTGCAATAATTCCCATAAAAATGATACCTAGTGAAATGGCTATCGCCAACACTGGCCTTTTTATAAATTTCGAAAACATAATAATTTAATTAAGCATTATTCAGCATGTAAATTACTTAGCTCACTAAGCACTTGCTTTTGATTGACAAATTTCCATTTGATTTTTTCTCCGTTTTTTACTTTACGGAGTCCTTCTAATAAAATTTTATCTCCTTCCTTCAGGCCATCCGACACAATATAAATATGTGACATTTCTGACTTTATTTCAATTTCTTGCGATCTAATTATATTGTTGCGGTCCACAACAAAAACAAATTTTTTGTCCAATACTTCAAAGGTGGCTTTTTGTGGAATTATTAGAGCATTTTTAAGTACAACAGGCATCAAAATGTCACCAGTTTCACCATGTCTTAATATGCCTTTTTTATTTTCGAATGTTGCTCTAAAGGCAATATTACCTGTTTCGTTATTAAAATCAGCTTCTATGGTTTCAACTTTTCCAGCTTGGTCAAATTCAGCTCCATTGGCCATTCTTAGCTTTACTGTTGTAGCTTGATTTGATTTGTTGGAAATGTAATTCAAATATTCTGCTTCCGGAACATTAAAATAAATCCACATTTTGCTATTGTCGGACAATGTTGTGAGTAGTTCACCTTCGTCTAATAAACTTCCGAGTCGTACAAAAAAATGATCCATAATACCATCAAAAGGTGCTCTAATTTCTGTAAAACCAAGGTGTGTTTGGGCTAAAGTAAGCTCAGCCTTTGCTTTATCTAGTCTAGCTTTAGCTAATGCAAGTTCATTCTTTGACACAATATTGCTATCGGCTAAGGCTTTAGTATTCAAATATTCAATTTCAGCATAATTTGCTTCGGCTTGCGCTGTTTGGGCTTCTGCTTGATAAACCAGAGGCATAATTTTAAACATGAGAGTTCCTTTTTTCACGAACTGTCCTTCATCAACATAAATATTTTGTAAGTAACCTTTTTCGAGCGACCTCAATTCAATATGTTGAATAGCGTGTATTTGACACACGTATTCGTTAAAAGTTACAGTGTCTTTGCGGATTGGGCTAGTAACAATAAAGGTGCTTTCTTCTTCTTTCTTATGTCCTTCGTGTTTACAGCTTGTGATTAAGAATTGTGTTGTAAAACAAATTAGAACGATGAGCTTATTCATATAATAATATACTTTTTAATTTATTTAAATTTGGAGTTGGTGTGACAAACATGAATTTTGACTTATCACCTTTGGTGGCAATTGATGCCATAGGCTAAACCTAAGCTTATAAAACTTAAATTAATTAGTGATACGAAGGTTTAGTTTGAAATATGGAGCCAATTGATAGCAAACTTTAACTAGGTTAAAATCAGCTTTGACTCGGCTAGGAATAATAAACTTTCCAAGAATGGAAAAGCAAAACACGTGGTTCTTTGAACGAGAAATTTTGGGTTAATTCATAAGGTAAATACTCGTCATTAAACGTGTATGATTTTAATTGGGTTTTAAGAAGTAGACAATAGGTTTGTGCTAAAAGATTTGAATTCAATTTAAATTGTTCATCTTCATCAATTTCTCTTTCATCAACCAAATCAATAAATGGAGAAGGAATTTGAGTTTCGCTTGATTTTTTTTCTTTCACTAACTCAATCAATTTTAGACTTGTATTTTCATTGAGTACATGGTTAATATCAATTGCAAGTCCACTTAAATATAAGCCTAAATATAGACAAAGAAAAGTGAAAAATTTAATTGGTTTTAGCATGTAATAAAATTGAAAAAAAGTAACCTGAAGCCCTGCCTAGCAAATTTTATGCCAAAATTAAAATTTATATCTTGCTTGTAACTTAAAGTCTGTTTTATGATTAGAATTAATTTCATTTAAACTTCCTTCGGAAATTACAGGTAAATTGCTGTACCATGTTTGGGCCACCCTGAACCACATTTCAAAATGGCGATTAAAAGAATAATTAATGGTTATATATGCTCTAGTGCCTTTATTGGAAAAAGCAGGAATGTAAAAAGAGTAAGGTACATCATTTTCATAAGCATAAATTCTGGAATAAAAGTCATCTGCATTAAAAATCCCATATCGCATGTTGAATGATATTTTGCCCATATTGGGATTATAATTAATATCTTGGTATATCATAAAACCTCGAGTGGTGGTACTACCTAGTTGATATGAAGTAACATCAACTCTACTTCTTAACCTGATTGAACTATTCAGTTTGTGTATGATATTAAATCGGTAGTTGGTTTGCAAGGTTTCGATAGTTTCTTGAATAGCTTCTACTGACAATGAATTGTTTTTTTGTTTCAACCTTCTGCGCACACGTGCATACATTTCGGTTTTTTTTGATGGAGTATAATTTAATTGCACTAAATAATCATTGCCATATGTTGGTGCATTCACTAAATATTTTAAATAAGGAAAAGTAAAACGATCGTAATAGGCAGCGAAAGAAATATATCGATATGGCTTAAATACCATGCCAGTTAAAACTCCTTTTTCGTTGTTATTTCTGGTATTTTCACCAACACCATTGCTATTTAAGTTTTGATATTTTAAATCATAATTACGATATAATATGGAAACAAATAATCTTGGATCCAAAGTTATAATGGCCCCATGCACTTGAGCTAAGCCTCCATTGTTGCTTCTTGAAACTTCACCATAAAAATTAAAGTTGCGCCATACCCAATTATAGTCGGCCCCTAAATTAATTAAACTTTTGCCTGAAAAATCATATTGATTGTAAATCACCAAATTTCTATTCAAGTTAATTCCAAAAATGGTTTGCACAGCAGTTACACCTATAGAAAAGGCTCTTGATTTAAAACTAATATTTCCTCCTCTGGTGTATTGGGTAAGAAAATTTTTTGCAGCAACTTCATTAGGTGTACGATGCAATCCTGACAATTGTAATGATGCTATACTTTCAACAGTATTATCCAGCGTATCACTGCTGTTTAAGGTGGCATCTATTTTGTTCTCAGAATAAAATCCAGTTACATAAAATTTCTTTAATTGAATGGTTGTGGCTACACCTCTCAAAAATAGGTTTTCGTTAATAGAGTTGCTAGGTGTAATGCCCCTTGCACTTCGTTTAATTAGCATAGGGTCGGCAGTTTTACCATAGCCCAAGCCCATCCAATAGGTTAAACCTTGACCAAATTGCGCTTGATAATCACCAATTGCCAAAGCTTTAATAAATTTATAATTCCTCAGTGAAAAATGAGCAGAATAAAAGTCATATCCATTTTTTTGAGCACCTTTTAAAAACTGTTCTCCAGGATCTTTATCAGCTGTAATTCCAATACTAACATAATTCCCATAGGTATATCGAAACCTGCTAAAAGAGCCATATTTGCTTCCTAAGTATTTAGCATTTGGATTTATAGCTAAAATGGAATCAGAAACATCGTCAAAGCCTTTTTGCTTTTCTCCTGTAAAACTTATACGGGTAACTAAATAGGCACTTCCATTATCTAGTAAATTTCTAAGCGACAAATTAGGGGCATCTAAATTATCAGCTACGTAAACAAAAGGTTTGATTTTATTGATATCATCAAGGGTAAAATTTTCTACTGCCTGAAGCTCATATATGGCTACCAATTTACCAGTACGTTCTATATGTTTTAATAAGCTCAAAATTTGAACTTCAGTTAACAAATTCAGTTGTTGCAAATCTTCAATCTTTGCCGCATTTAAATTTATTGGGTGTTTTTGAAAATATTGTAATTCCTCTAAAAGGTTAGAATAATCTATATCAGGATTATCAGCATTTTCAGAAATTTGCTCCACTCTTTGTTCAATAAAATTATCCTTTTGAACGTCTGATTTATCTTCCTGGGCACTTACATTAAATACAAAACATATAAGCAGTATGGTGCATAAGGATGAAAAATATTTAGGTAACAAATTATTCAACGTTTATGCAATTGTAATTTTTATACGCTCAAGTTTAATAACATCTCCTTTGCGGAGTTTAGCTCTGAAACGTGACTCCAGTTGCCCGTTTACATAAACCAAACCATCACTTACCAATTGTTTAGATGCGGCACCATGCTCTGCAATACCAGTGGCTTTAAGTAGTTTGATTAACTCAATGTATTCTCCGGTGATATTAAATATGGTTTCCTGCAAAATCAATTTTTTTGGTAGGTAAAACTAATCAAATTTTACTATCTAAAAAATAGAAATTGTATGAAATATGTAACAATGAAAATAATTGACTAACTAAAAATCATAATCAATCCAACAATTAGTGCTATGGCACCAATGCAAGTTAAACCATATAAAGAAAAGTTGATGTCTTGATCAAGATAATGTAAAATGATACAGCTAATAAAACCAATTCCTAAAATAATCACCCCAATCAAAACTAAAAGACTTCCAGTACGAGTTCTTTTTTTATTTCTTATTTTGTTGGTGAGTCTCAGCATTTCAGCAATCTGATTATCATCCATATCAAATTTCTTAAAATTTTCAATGATGGCATCATTATCTAAACCTGTTTCTATCCATGTTTTAATTTGGTTTTCGTAGGTGTTATGAATAGCTTCCATGGAATTGTAATTTGGTGGATATTAAAATCAGAAGCTAATTTAAGTAAAAATTTAATAAAATCAAATTTTTATGCCTGCAAGTAAAATATCATCAACTTGCTCATGTTCTCCCGACCATGCTGCAATAAAATTTACAAGCGCTTGGTGCTGCATATTCATAGGTTCTTCTTTAATACTATTCAGCATTTCTTTTAATTTTTTGCTCATCAGTTTTTTGCCTTGATTTCCACCAAACTGATCAGTATATCCATCTGTAAATAAATAAAAGCAATCGCCTGAATTTAATTTTATTTCGTGGTTTTCAAATTGTTGAGTTTCCAATGTTAAGCCACCAATGGCCGATTTGGTTCCTTTGATGATGGTAATATCATTTTCATTTTTTCTGGCAATCCATAATGGCCGGTTTGCTCCTGAATAATGTAATGTATTAGTGGCTTTATTAAAGGTACAAATAGCTATATCCATTCCATCGCGACTTGAATCCATATTATTGGTTTGATTTAATGTAGCTTTAATTCCTTGATTCAATTGCTGTAAAATAGCTGCAGGTTGATGTGTGTTTTTAGTAATTTCTTTTAACTTTTCAGCACCAATCAAACTCATAAATGCTCCGGGTACTCCGTGCCCAGTGCAGTCAGCAACAGCTAAAATATATAGATGCTCTACTTCAATAAAAAAATAAAAATCGCCACTTACAATATCTTTAGGTTTATATAAAATAAAGGAATCGTTAAATTTTTCCTTTATGAGAGAAATTTCAGGTAAAATTGCTGATTGAATATGCCTAGCATAATTAATACTATCAGTAATTTCTTTTTTATATTCTTCAAGTTTAGTTTTATCATCTTTAATGGTTTTCAATAAATTATTCATCATATTTTCATACAGCAAAACCACTATTACACCAAATAAAACCGAGAAAACCAAATTGTAAAAATAGTAGTCTTCATCAAGTTTCATTTCAACTTCTCTAAAATTTAGAAAATGATGGGTGGCAGCGTAGTAATAAAAATAAAATTGAGCAAGGCCAACGATGGACCAAAAAATTCCAGAACTTCTATTGGCTACTAAAAAAGTATAAATGGCAATGGCTGTACTAAATGACAAATCAGGAGAAAATAAACCACCACTTAAATAGTAGGTGCTATACATTGACGAAGCTGAACCAAATAAACTGTGGATATTAACAAATAATACGCGCTGTCCATACCGAGGATAAATGTAAAAAACGGTCGCTAACAATAATACGGTAAATAAGTAAATTACTTTTAAGCTGGTTGGTAAAACAATTATTTGTTGATTAAAATAATAAGGTAATGAAACTATATTTAAAATTAAGAATACAACCTGAATATAAATAAAAAATCTTCCTTTATAATAGGTATCAATATTGAGTTTGTCCTGCTCATGAACGAAATTATCAATTGAAAAGGAAATCTTAGCCATCTATATCAATAAGAAAAATTTAAGTCAGTTGCAATCTATCGTGTTTTTTAATTATCCAAAGGGAAAATAAATTAATCTAAGCTAAGAATAAAATCATTAATTTGCAAATTCAACAATATTTATGATTGGTTTTATTGTACTTTTCATAGGTTATTTTACTATAGTTTACCTTGTGCGAAACACACATAATTTGGCATTATTTGTAGTTTCTAATGAACAAAAAAGAGAGCTACATGAATATTTTAAAAATAAGTTTAGTTTCTATAATCAATTAAATGTGTCTAACCAAAATAGGTTTTTATATCGTGTTATGGTGTTTCAAAAAATAAATAAAATAAAAGTACACGATGACATTAAACATGTGAGTGAGGATATAGATTTATTGGTTTGTGCAGCCTTTGCACAAATTACTTTTGGCTATACTGATTTTACAATTAGCTCATTCTCAAAAATTTTAATTTATCCTGACAGCTTTTATTCAAAATTAGCCAATGCCAATGTAAATGGTTTAACAGTGGGTAATGGTTTCATATATTTGTCATGGAACCATTTTTTAAGGGGCTATCAAAATAGGGAAGATAGAATAAATTTAGCTTTACATGAATTGGCTCATGCACTTTATATTGACAGATTTCACTACAAAAGAGATTTTAACTGGTTTTTATGGGAAGAAAAAGCTTCTCCTGTGTTTAAGCAAATTAATAATAATGGTGAAATAGACTTTTTTAGAGATTATGCAAAAACCAATATGGCCGAATTTTGGGCAGTTTGTGTGGAATGTTTCTTTGAAGATCCTAATAATTTTAATAAGGAATTTCCTGAATTGTATCAGGCTACAGCTAAGGTTTTATATCAAAATATGCTTGCACTAAATTGATTTGCAGGTTGTTTTGATTAATTGTTGAGATATTCTATTGAATAAATTTCAATATTTTACTTGAACTCTGCTCAAAAAAAATACCTTTGCATTCGAAATTAAAAAAATAAAAATTCATGGGTGTTTTAGTAAGTAAAAATTCAAAAGTAATTGTTCAAGGTTTTACAGGTAGTGAAGGAACTTTTCATGCCACACAAATGATGGAGTATGGAACCAATGTAGTTGGCGGAGTTACTCCTGGAAAAGGCGGACAAACTCATTTAAACAAGCCAGTTTTTAATACTGTTGCTGATGCGGTAAAACAAGCCGGTGCCGATACTTCAATTATTTTTGTTCCTCCTGCCTTTGCTGGTGATGCCATCATGGAAGCAGCTGAAGCTGGAATAAAAGTTATTATATGCATTACCGAAGGTATTCCAACAAAAGATATGATTACAGTAAAGGAATATCTTAAAAACCGTGATTGTCGCTTGGTGGGCCCAAATTGTCCAGGTGTAATTACTGCCGATGAAGCAAAAGTTGGTATTATGCCTGGTTTTGTATTTAAAAAAGGAAAAATTGGAATTGTTTCAAAATCGGGGACATTAACCTACGAGGCAGCTGATCAAATTGTTAAAGCTGGAATGGGCGTAACTACTGCTATTGGCATTGGAGGAGACCCAATAATTGGCACAACAACTAAAGAAGCTGTTGAATTGTTAATGAATGATCCCGATACTGAAGGTATTATTATGATAGGTGAAATAGGTGGCGGTATGGAAGCCGAAGCTGCCAGATGGATTAAAGCTCATGGAACAAAACCTGTAGTAGGATTTATAGCTGGTCAAACTGCACCTCCAGGTCGAAGAATGGGGCATGCTGGTGCTATAGTTGGTGGTGCCGATGACACTGCTGCAGCAAAAATGAAAATTATGCGTGAATGTGGCATAACTGTTGTTGATAGCCCTGCAGGCATTGGTGCTGCAATGGCTTTAGCGCTTAAAGGTGTAACCGCTTAATCATTAAAAAACATAATGAATAGCATCCTTGGTTAAGGGTGCTATTTTTATTTTGTACAATTCTTAACCAGTATCATGTGCGCAATTTTTACAGGAAACAAATTAATTGAGCTCGAGCAGATTGACTCTACTAATAACTATTTAAGTCAACTGGCTGAAAGTGTAAAATTGCCAGATGGGTCTGTGGTTTCTGCTAAG
>DAORKI010000101.1:0-12949 GCA_035439485.1 Bacteroidia bacterium | reverse complement strand
ACAGTTATTCAACACTAATCTCATCAATAAAAATAAAGGCATCACCACCTGCCCCCTGATGCCAGGTCGGTAATTTTCCATAATTAATTGCTTTTACTTTTATAAATTTAGCCTTTACCTTCTGAAATTCCTTGCTAAAAGAATTTGTTAAAACAGTAACGTTTTTTGGATCAATGTCATGTCGCATCTCTCCAATAGGCTCATATTTTTTGCCATCTACACTCCATTCAAAAATTACTGACTTTGGCATTAAAATCCAACTTCTACTATCTTGTAAAAAATGAGCGGTTATTTTAGATACTTCCTTTTCGGTTTGCATATCAATAGTTACTTCAAAGTTTTGAGCTTGAAACCCTTGCCATCCTCCTTTTCGCCAATCAACATCGCCATATAAGCCATCAATAATACCTTCATCGCCACCTGCAGTGTACTGTTTACTATAAACTGATTTTAACATCACTTTCCAATCAGGATGAGGCAGTTGATGAATTTTAGCATTTGATATTTTAGAAGCTTTACCATTGGCCACTGCAATGGCTCTAATTTGACTACTCCTTTCAATCCTAAACGGTGTACTATACTTTTCACTCTCCATGGTAGGGATAGTGCCATCTTTTGTAAAATAAACCACTGCATCATCAACTGTACTAATGGTGATATTTGATTCATTTATAAAAGGATTTTGTGAAGATTTGATGAGCGGATTTTCTATTATTTTGTTTTCTTCTACCATCTCCGCTTTACTACGGGAGTATTTTTGGAAAGCACTATCTTTAAAAGCTGTCGTCTTGTATATAAGTCCTCCACCATTGTTTAGTTCACTGTAGTGGATTTGCATCTTGGCATTATTAAATGGAGCATTCAACTTTTGTATATATTTTTCTCCTGTTTTTTTTGAAGAATTTGCCATCACAAATTTTTTACCATTTTCAAGGTAGATGATTGCTTGATTGAATAACGGAGTAGTAAACTCATATAAAGGGCTGCCAGGACATATTTGGTAAATTCCTAAGGAGCTTAAAACATACCATGCACTCATTTGACCACAATCTTCGTTTCCAATGAGCCCATCAGGTTCATTTTTATAAAAGTCGTTTAAAATTTGATGAGTTTTTTCAGCAGTTTTGCTTGGTTTACCAATGCAATTGTACAAAAATGAAATATGATGACTAGGTTCATTTCCATGGGCATATTGTCCAATAAGTCCCGTTATATCTGCCTGTTCGCGACCACTTGTTTTGCTTTTAGCACTAAATAATGAGTCAAGCTTTGCCTCAAATAAATCCGGCCCGCCATAAGCGACTATCATTCCTTCAATATCTTGAGGTACAAAAAACGTGTATTGCCATGCATTCGCCTCTGTAAAATTATTATTTACTTCATATGGGTCAAAGGGGTATAAAAAATCTCCATTCTTTTTGGGTCTTATAAATTTTGTTTCACGATCAAACAAATTCTTCCAACTTTGTGAACGAGCCATATACGTTTGATAATCACTTTCCAATCCTAGTCTTTTAGCAACTTGTGCAATACACCAATCATCATAGGCATATTCCAATGTTTTTGAAACCGATTCACTTTCATCCTCTATACTGAGCGCTCCATTTTGAATGTAGGCACCAATTCCAAATCGAGTTTTGCTCTCAGCACTTTTTTTCATAGCCTCAAAAGCCTTTGGTACATTAAAATCGTCAATGCCTTTACACAAAGCATCAGCTATTACCGAAACACTATGGTACCCAATCATACATTCCGTTTCATTACAACTTAATTCCCAAACAGGAAGTAAACCACCTTGTTCATATTGTGCTAAAAAAGTTTTAATAAAGTCTAGCGTTCTTTTTCTATCAATTATTGTCATTAATGGGTGCCAGGCCCTAAAAGTATCCCACAAGCTAAAGACACTATAATAATCAAATCCTTCAGCTTTATGTATTTTACCATCCCTACCTCGGTATTTCCCATCAACATCATTGTAAATATTGGGTTGAACAAAGCAATGATACAAGGCAGTATAAAATATATTTTTTTTATTTACATTAGGTTCAACAATTTCAATTTTGCCAAGTTCCTCATTCCAAACTTGAAATGCTTCAGATTTTACTTTTTTAAAGTCCCAATGTGGAATTTCTGCCATCATATTGGCTTTGGCACCATCCGTACTCACTGATGAAATGGCAACTTTCATAAGTAATTCACCGTGGCTTAAATTATTGAAGGTAAGTAAAAGCTTACTCATATGCCCCCCGGTAATATTTCCATTTTTAATGATGGGAGTTGGTTTTATACTGTCATGAATGAGCCATTTTTTAAAATTCATTTTTTGGTTAAAAACGATATAAAAATAAACCTCTTGTTTTTTAGCCCATGCTTCACTAATTCTGTATCCTTCAATACAACTATCATTTACAATTTTAATATTATAATCCAATGCTTTATCTCTATGTTCCAAATCTAGCACTATTTGTTGTTTATCGCCTGGAGCAAAATTATAATGATGCATGCCTACTCTTTTACTTGCGGTAAACTCAGCTTGAATACCATTGTCAAGTTTAACTCTATAATAGCCAGCGGCAGCAACTTCATTTTTGTGATTAAATTTTGCAGCATATGTTTTTTGATCAAATTTTACCTCTGATGTTGCTGGCATAATGGCAATGTCACCATAATCACTGCAGCCTGTTCCATTCAGATGAGTATGACTAAAACCATAAATAATAGAATCACTATAATGGTAACCACTACATCCATCCCATGAGCCATCAATCCTAGTATCGGGACTCAATTGTATCATTCCGAATGGAACAGTGGCACCGGGGTAAGTGTGCCCATGACCACCAGTTCCTATAAAGGGATTTACATATTGTGCATTATTTGACGAAGGTTTTCCAAAATCATTTTTTTGCGCATTGGTAACATGAGTGAGCATAAAAAACAAGAGCAGATGCAGATATTTCATAAATTTTTTTATGGCAAAGGTAATATTTTGATTTGTTGATAATTTTTTAGTAAATTTAAACGTTAAAATGCAAAATAAATATGACCAAATTTAATTTTTTGCTTAAATTTGCACTCTTTTTTAATAAAAAAGAAATATTAACATTAACAATCATATAAAAACAGAAAACAAAAATTACATCATGAGAACAAAGTTACTATCAATGCTGGCTGTTTTGCTTTTAAGCAGTGCAGCTTTTGCACAGTATTGTAATCCATCGTATACCACAGGAACAGGTGATGGTGATTACATTGAAACTGTGATTTTTCAAAGTTTAACAAATTATTCTGGTGCAAGCGCAGCACCTTATGTTACCTATTACAATTCAGGTTACGTGCCACCAGCGCTTAATGTGGGTATGTCCTATTCTGGAACTGTAACTTCAGGTTCATATGTGCCAGTAGCTCCTGCATTTGAGGCTTATCATATTTGGGTTGATTATAACCAGGATTTCGACTTTTTAGATGCAGGTGAGGATATTGGTGAAGCTCAAACCACAGCTGCTGGTCAGTTAATGAACTTTACATTAGATATTCCATTAACAGCTACACCTGGATTTACCAGATTGAGAATTGTAAATGCTTTTAACACTACCCCTTTAACACCTTGCGGTGCTTATACTTATGGAGAAACAGAAGACTACGATATTGAAATAGTTGGTTCTTCGGGTTCATATTGCTTGCCAATAACAGGAACATCAACCACTGGAGGCACAGTAGAAGGTGATTATATCAATCAGGTTAGCTTATCAACTTTAAATGCATTTACCGGAGCCAATGGGGTATATCCGTTTTATTCAGATTATACTTCTTTTGGCGGTTCTTTCACTACCTCTTTAACCACCAATAGTAATTATAACCTAAGCATAACCAGTGGAACCTATTCTCCAGATTATTATGCAGCATGGATAGATTATAATAATGATGGAGATTTTTATGACTTAAATGAAAAACTGGGAGAATTTGCAACTACGGCTGGAAGTCAAACTCAAAACATCAACTTTACTGTACCTTTTGGAACTACAGCTGGTAACAAAAGAATGCGTGTAAGATGCAATTATGGCAATGCTAACATGGATCCATGTGCTACAACTTATGCTTATGGAGAAACCGAAGATTATACAGTCAATATACAAAACCCAGTTGTTGGTTATTGTATCCCTAATCCTGTTACTGGGACTGCCGATAATGATTATATAAATGGTGTTAGTTTAGGTACCATCAGTAACTTAAATTCTGGTTACACAGGTGGTCCAAATTATAATGATTATACTTTTTATTCAACTAATATAGCCCAAAGTTCTAATTATAACTTAACTGTACAGGCTGGTTTATTTGCTACTGATTATTATGCCGCTTGGATTGATTACAATCATGACAACGACTTTAATGATGCTGGCGAAAAGTTAGGAGAATTTCAAACCGCAACAGCAAGTCAATATTTAACATTTAACTTTTCAGTACCTCCATCTGCTTTGTTAGGAAACACAAGAATGCGTGTAAGATGCGTGTTTAATGCACCTGGAATGGATCCTTGTTTGGATTATACTTATGGCGAAACAGAAGATTATTCTGTTAACATCACCAGCGGCAGTGGACCAGCACCTTATTGTGAAACTAATCTACAAGGGGTGAATTGTGATATTACTGATGCTATTGATGATGTATATTTACTGAATTCAACCTTATTCAATTTAGGAACAGGTTGCAATGGTTTAACTGCAATGGGATACACCATTTGGCCAGCAAGCGGTAGTACAACTACCACCGTATTAAGAAATCAAAATTATATTTTAGGTGTAACCTCAACCTCAACCAGCATTATTTCTGTTTGGTTTGACTGGAACAATGATGGTGTATTTGCTACTTCAGAATGGTATCAAGTTACCACAAGTTCAACGCCAAACACAGCAACTGAAATAAATGTATTTGTACCGAGCAATGCTTATCTTGGTCAAATTAGAATGCGTGTTAGAAGTAGAGCTGCTGGTAATTTAAATGGTGCTACCGACCCATGTACCCAATTCTTTAGTGGTGAAACCGAAGATTACACTTTGACCGTGAGTAATTCTACTTGTTTAGCTCCAACTGCTTTATTTGGAGGTCAATATGTGTCTGGAAGTTCATTTAGCTTCTTTGATTTCTCTTCTAATTTTCCTACTTCATGGAGCTGGACCTTCCAAGGAGGAACACCTGCAACAAGCAACTTACAAGACCCAACCAATATTGCTTTCAATACCAGTGGAGGATGCTATACTGTTTCATTAACAGTTTCCAATGCATGTGGTTCTAACACATATACACGTCCTTGTTTTGTTAACATTACCCAACCAACTGCTTGCGACAAGTTGATGTTTAGTGAATATATTGAGGGTTCTGCACAGAATAAAGCACTTGAATTATACAATGCCGGCTCAACCCCTCTAAATATGAGTGGTTACACTGTTGAAACATACTCTAATGGTAGTACAACAGCGACCTACACTTTAAATTTAAATGGTACCTTGGCTTCTCACGATGTTTATGTTATTGGTGATGCAAGTGCAACTTTATCTGGAATTACTGCCAATACAGATATAACTTCAAACGTAACTTTCTTTGATGGAAATGAGGCTATCATCTTAAAGAAAAACGGTGTTATCATTGATAAAATTGGTGACATTGGTGATCCTTCAATAGCTTGGTGGATTGTTGGTTCAGGTGCTACTGCTGAATATACCCTCGTAAGAAAAAGTACAATTGACAGACCTAATACATTTTGGGCTGATGGAGCTAATGAGTGGGATGTTTACGCTCAAAATACAACAACCTACTTAGGCTCACACAACAGTGTTTGTGGTGTTGGAGCAGCACCTATTGCGGCTTTTGTTGGAAACCCAATAAATATACAGGTGGGTCAGAGTGTTAACTTTACAGATTTATCGTTAAATAATCCTACCAGCTGGAATTGGACATTTACAGGTGGTTTTCCTAATACCTCAACTTTACAAAATCCTACTGGTATAACTTATATGATTCCAGGTTGTTATCAAGTTTCATTGACTGTAGCAAATGCTTTTGGAAATGATAATGAGACTGTAACATGTTATATCAATGTAACTGCAGCAGCAGTAGCGCCAGTAGCTGCCTTTACTGCGAATGTATTTAATATTACAACAGGTCAAAGTGTGAATTTTACTGACTTGTCATCCAATAACCCTACTTCTTGGAACTGGCAATTTACTGGTGGTGTTCCTGCCACAAGTACACTTCAAAATCCAAGTGGTATTACCTACAACACACCAGGATGCTATCAAGTGGTTTTAACTGCAAGCAATGCAGGCGGAAGTGATTCAGAAACACAAACTTGTTATATTAATGTTTCTAATCCAAGTGCTGGACCTTTAGCCAATTTCTCAACATCAAATACTTCTATATGTGCGGGTTCTTGTATAAGTTTTACTGATGCAAGTACTAACAACCCAACTGCTTGGAACTGGTCTTTCCCTGGAGCAACTACCTCTTCGAGTACTCAACAAAACCCAAGTAATATTTGCTATAATACACCAGGTACTTACAATGTTACTTTAACAGCTATAAATGGTAGTGGTAGCAATACTTTAACTTTGAACAGTTTTATTACTGTTTATGCAATTCCAGCAGCAAATGCAGGTACAAATCAAACTATCTGTTCAGGTGCAAGTACTCAATTGAATGCCACAGGAGGTCAAACTTATGTTTGGACACCTTCAACCGGATTAAGCAATGCTAACGTTGCAAATCCGATTGCCTCTCCTAGCTCAACCACTACATACAATGTTCAAGTTACAAACGGTACATGTTCTTCAATTGCATCAGTTACTGTTACTGTGACTAACTTAAGTGTAAATGCCGGTAACGATGTAACTATTTGCTCAGGAGCAACAACTAATTTAAGTGCTTCTGGAGGTACAACTTATTCTTGGAGTCCTACAATTGGTTTAACAAATCCAAATGCTGCTAATCCAACAGCCTTCCCAACAGCAACTACAACTTATACTGTTACAGCTACTTCTAATGGATGTTCAGCTACAGATCAAGTAACAGTTACTGTTGCAACACCAACCATTTCTGCTGGTGCTGATGTTTCCATTTGTGATGGTCAAAGCGTTCAGTTGAATGTGAATGGCGGAAGCAATTATACTTGGAGTCCTTCAACAGGCTTAGATAATCCTAATATTTCAAATCCAACTGCTTCTCCAACTACCACTACAAGTTATACTGTTACTGGTGTTGTTGCTGGTTGTTCAACTAGTGATGTTATTTTAGTAACCGTGAATAGCAATCCAGTGGTTCCTACTATTTCTCCTAATGGAATTGAAATTCAATCATCTCCTGCTTTTGGATACCAATGGAACTTTAATGGAAATCCAATCCCTGGTGGTACTTTACAAAGTTTATTCCCAGGCAATCCTGGAAACTACACCGTAACTGTGTTTAATTCAAATGGTTGTTCAAGCACTAGTGCTCCATATACAGTTACTACCGTTGGAATAAATACAATTAAAGTGGATAATACCATTGAGATTTATCCTAACCCTGCTGTAAACAATGCGATGATTACAATCAATGCAGAAACTAATGAGTCTGCCGTTATTGTATTGTATAACAGCATTGGAGAGTTAATTTCAGAAGAGAAAGTTAACCTAACTGTTGGCAGCAACAAAAAGAATATCAATCTAGACAATTTAGCGGTTGGAATTTATACCGTAAAAGTGATCGGAAATGAAATTAATGCTGTAAAAGTTTTAGTGAAAAAATAAGCAATTAATAATAAATGAAAAGGGCTTTCGAATTAATCGGAAGCCCTTTTTTTATCCCTTTTTCTTTGTACCTTTTTTTGCCTCTATTTTATATTCCGACATCAAATCAAGTCCATAATCCCTGATAATAGTTATTACTTTAATTGATCTCATGCCTCTTTTTGTAAGTGAATATTCTACCTTCGGAGGTACAGATGCATATACCATCCTCGATATGAAGCCATCTTGCTCCAATTCCTTTAGTTTTTGTGATAGAACCTTATGACTGATGGGTGTTATATCATTCTTAAGCTCACCATATCTTAGTACATTGTCTTTTAAACGCCATAAAATCGGCATTTTCCAGGCTCCGCCAATTCTGTCCAATGCAAAATCAACTGGATTATAATATATTTTGTTATCAAATAAAAATTCAGGCATAACATTTAAATTTTTACAAGTATAAAAAAATACTTGCAATGCTTTAGAATTATATTACTTACCATTTTGCAAGTAATATAAAATTTGGTAAGTATAGCTTGTTTGAATTAATAAAATATCATATTTACAAAAAAATAAGAAAAACTACAATCCCCTAATATTATGCATAGTGGCAAAAATTTTTCATTCAAAGAAGTCATCTTTTGGACAAGAAGGGATATTTATACATTACTGATCATATCAGCAGTTCCAACAGCTTGTTATGTGATACTAGACTGGAAATGGCTTTCCATTCCATGGTTGCCTGTAGCTTTATTAGGTACGGCAGTAGCATTTGTTGTTGGTTTTAAAAATAATGCCTCTTACGATAGAATGTGGGAAGCACGAAAAGCCTGGGGAGCTATTGTCAATGGAAGTAGAAGTTGGGGTATTATGGTGAAGGATTTTGTTTCACTCAAGCATGCAAATGGTAGCATAAATGCTCACGAGTTAAAAGAAATTCAAGAAAAATTAATTACAAATCATTTTGCATGGCTTACTGCATTGCGTTTTCAATTGCGTGAAGCAAGAGTTTGGGAAGGAATTTATAAAAATCATAATCAAGAGTATAAAGATCGTTGGTTTTCAGTGCATGAACATAAACACCATCTAAAAGATGATTTGATGAAATATTTGAGCGCAGAGGAATTAAATGAAGTTTTGAGCAAAACAAATAAGGCTACACATATTATTGCCATGCAATCATCTTTATTGAAACAGTTACTGGATAAAGGTTTAATTGAAGATTTTAGACACATGGAAATGCAAAAAATGTTGGTAGAGTTTTACAATCAACAAGGTGTATCAGAAAGAATTAAGAATTTCCCTTATCCTCGTCAATATGCTACGCTGAATCTTTATTTTATTAGAATTTTTATTGTGCTAATTCCTTTGGGAATGTTGAAAGAATTCGACAATTTAGGTAGCCAGATGATTTGGCTTTCAATTCCATTTAGTGCTTTATCTTCATGGATTTTTACTACGATGGAAAAAATTGGTGAATCAACCGAAAGCCCTTTTGAAGGGAGTGCGAATGATGTTCCAATTACCAGTATAAGTAGAAATATTGAAATTGATTTAAAAGAAATGTTTGGCATGGAAAATATACCATCACCTTTAAAACCAGAAAATAATATCTTAATTTAATCTATATTATGTTTGAGAAAATATTTGAAAATAACAAAAAATGGATCAGCGAAAAATTGGCCCTCGATGCTCAATATTTTGATAAATTATCCAAAGGTCAGCACCCAGAATATTTGTATATTGGATGTTCTGATAGTAGAGTAACAGCCGAAGATTTAATGGGAGTTGGGCCCGGTGAGGTTTTTATTCATCGTAACATTGCCAATTTGGTGGTAAGCACCGATAGTAACTTGAACGCTGTAGTTCAGTATGCTGTTGAGCATCTTAAAGTGAAACATATCATTATATGGGGACATTATGAATGCGGTGGTGTGAATGCTGCTTTAAATCCAAGTGATATGGGACAATTGAACAGTTGGTTGCAAACTTTGCGCGATGTTTATAGATTTCATCAATCTGAACTTGACGCCATTGACAATAATCAAAAAAAATTTGATAGATTAGTGGAATTAAATGTGAGAGAGCAATGCATCAACATTATAAAAATTGATCATGTACAGCGCTCATGGTATAAAACTGGCTTCCCGAATATTTGGGGATGGGTTTTTGATGTAAGAACAGGAAAATTAATAGACCTAGGATTGAAAATGGAAGAAGAATTTGAGTCCATTAGAAAAATATATGATTTAAAACCATTAGAAAATAAATAATATGAAAAGAAATGCAACAGCCGTATGGCAAGGAACAGGTAAAGAAGGCAAAGGAAATCTTTCTACCCAAAGTACAGTTTTAAACAAAACACAGTACTCTTTTAACTCACGATTTGAGGATGGTATAGGAACAAATCCCGAAGAGCTAATTGCAGCTGCGCATGCCGGATGTTTTACTATGAAACTTAGTTTCATTCTTTCTGCAGCTAATTTTGTACCTGAAGAATTAAATACCAATTGCGAAATTACATTTGAAAATGGAAGCATTACACAATCAAAATTAATTTTGTCGGCAAAAGTAGCTGGGGTTGACACTGCTCAATTTGCAGCTATGGTAAAAGATGCTGAGACTAATTGTCCTATTTCAAAGTTATTGAATACGCAAATTGTGGTTGAATATACACTTAACTAAATATGAAAATTGCCATCATTGGGGCTGGTAATGTTGGACGTGCATTAATTTTAAGGTGCTTGAAAGCCCAGCACCAAGTGCTCGTAGGTGTGAAATTCCCTTTAAGTGAAAAATCAATACAATTAGCCAAAGAAATTGGTGAAGATAAACTTGTTCCTGTTGATGAAGCCTGCAAATTAAGTGAATTGATTATTGTGGCCACACCTGCTCACATTGTTTCATCCTTGATTCCACATTTTGGTGATGTTTCAAATAAAGTGATTGTTGATGCCACTAACGCAGTACGCATTAAACCTGAACCTTACTCAACAGCCTATGAAGGAATCAAAAAACTCACTGGTAATAAATCGGTGGTTAAATGTTTTAATACCACAGGATTTGAGAATTTATTGAATCCAAATTATGGTGAATTTGCTATTGATTTATTTGCAGCTGGGGATGATTCCAAAGCAAAAGCTAAAGTTATGAAATTGGCAATTGAATTAGGGTTTGGAGCTTGTTATGATTTTGGAGGTGATGATAAAGTGGAATTACTTGAGCAATTCGCGCTATCATGGATTAATTTAGCTATCATGCAAGGGCATGGAAGGGGAATTGCATTTAAGCTTTTAAAGCGATAAAATTTTATACCTCACATAAAATTATGCTTCGCTTTACATTTAGGAAGTTATTAAAATCTAATACATCTTAGCTGTTGCAGAACTTCCAGCATCAATAATAAATTCTCTTTCTATAGTATAAATACTTTCCTTAGCAGATTTTGGCCGAAACACCACTTTGTATTTTCCTGGCTGCAAAACCAAGGTTTCGCGCGAAGGGTTGTCAGGGAAATTATAAAGCCACTTTAATTTGTTTTTTTCTTCAATGTATAAACTTCCTGCACCCGGACCAGGAAATAAAATATTAGCTACACCTGGCTGGGGCACTTGAATGGTTGTTGTTTTACTTTGGCTAATTTCAACATCGCTGACATAAATTCTAGGCATAGTTAAAATTTCCATATCATATTTTCCGGTAATTAATTTTTCGGGTTTATCGGCCTGTGCTACCAATAGGGTGGCCATGTCTTTATTTTTACGAATGATATAATTGAGTTGCTTGTATTCTTTAATGCCTGTTTTTAAATTCAAATATCCTTGGGGACAATAAACAGCAACAGTATTATGTTTGCCGGGGATTAATTCAATATTTTGTTTTTCAACTGGAGGAATTGTATGTACCGTTAAATTATAAGTGGGCATGGGGTCAATAGGCAAGGTATCAGGATTACCTGCATTATTAAAAGTATGCACTAAATTGTATTTGATAGAGCCAGTTCCTGCATCATAAAAAGTCATATTAGCATCTGTTTCACTAGGTTTGGCATTGGCGTCTAACAAATTTACTTGTACTGTTGTTGAGTTTAATGCTTGTGAAATAATTACTCCCATGGCTTGTTTAAATGATTTTTCATTTGCAGCATCAAAATATTTACCAACACATTCAAATGTTTTTTTGAAATTTAAATCAAGTCCCACACCTATCACAAAAGGCCTTAAAGTAATTCCTCTTGATTGTAAAGCCAATGAAACTGCGCATGGGTCACCATTGCATTCTTCAACACCATCAGTAATTAAAATAATAATATTTCTACAATTAGCGCAAGCTGGAAAATCGGCACCACATTGCTCTAAAGTATATGCAATAGGAGTAGTACCTCTTGGTACTGCGCTTTTAATTTTATTTTTGATAGCACCCACGTTGCCTTTTCCAAATGGTACCTCCAATTTGGTGTCTTCGCAATTCGGTTTTGGGTTTACGGCATACTGATGACCATACATTCTTAAAGCCACCTCTACATTTGGCAATAAGGCTAAGCTATCGACAGTTTGTGATAAAATACTTTTACTTACATCCATTTTATTGGCCGATTCCCATTTTCCAATCATACTCAAAGAGCAGTCAAATACAAATAAAATGCGTACTGTGGGTATTTCCTTTGGTTTTTGGGCTATTGTTGGATGGCATAACAACAATAAAATTGAAGTTAAAAGCAAGATTTGAGTTAATAAAAAGGGCTTTATTTTTTTCATGTGATTTGTGAAGCTACCATGCCTCTAAACTAAGGCATTATTAAACAGATAATCATTTGTTGGCTTTGATTTATAAACAAGTCTTCGTGCAAAATACAAATACCTTGCAAAGGTATACGCCAAGCTAATTTTAGAGTTTGAGATTTAACTTTTATTACAAATGTTTGAATTTTATCTGATATACAGCCTTAAAAAAAGTGCTGATAAAACGAAATATACCGGGTACAAAAAAGGGTATAGACCTATATTACTAAAATTATTTAGCATATATAAAGGCATATTAAATTACCCTTTTTAATGCAATTTTAAACTGCCTAAAGTAGAATTCAAAAACCTTGTTGTGATTTGCTTTCACCATGAAGTAGCATTGATACCAAAATAAAGACAAACACACATCAATAAAATGTATCTTTGACTTATTGATATTCACTT
>DAORKI010000100.1:0-13196 GCA_035439485.1 Bacteroidia bacterium | reverse complement strand
TTTAGTAAATCCAATAGGCCTATAGGAATTGGACTTTTTGAGGGACGACTATTTATGAATTAACAACATAAACGAATTGACCGCAATAGGGACAGCAGCTAACCCGCCATGCGGGAGCGAATGGCCCGGGCCCCGCAAAAGCGGGGTATTGCCCTAAAAATATAAATTTTATACTTTAAATGTACCCTTTCAATGGGTAATCTGGTTAAATTGGTACCAAAGCAGCAAATAAAATTAGAAAATGGCTTTATAACACCTATACCTCTAATTGTTACATGCTGGCAGTCCTAAAGCGTTCTACTGTGTTGTTAACAGGTTTTAATGTTTTTAAATAGGCAAAAATAGCTTCAAGGTCTTGTGTACTCATGCCTGCATACATGCTCCAAGGCATTACGGTTTTAAATTCTCCATCCTTCACTTTTTGAGGCACGTAGGCTGAATCGGTGTACATTTTAAAGCGAGAAATAAAGGTTTCTTTGTCCCAATTCCCAATTCCAGTTGGGTCAGGTGTAATGTTCATACTGCTTACAACAGTTCCGTCTGGAAACTTAAATTCAAAGCCACCTGCAAATGGTTCACCAACAAATTTTCCTTTTTCTTGTTTGGTATGGCAATCGTTGCAGCTTGCTGCGTTTACAATATATTTTCCATAAGCAACTTGATCGCTTGGAGAAGGCATTTTAGTTAGAGCTGCAGGTTTAGGAATTGTATTAATAATAAAATTCATTGGAAAACTTGCTACCGAAGCCTCAACATTATTTTCAATAGGTGCTAAACTTCTAATGTAAGCAATAATGGCGTGAATGTCGTTTTCATCCATTTTGCCAAAATTTGGATGTGGCATAATAGGAAATAAAGCTTTGCCATTTTTATTTACACCACTAGTGATAGCCCTAAAAAGTTCACCATCGGTCCAATCTTTTAATCCCGCTGGGGTAATATTGGGAGCAACAAATCGACCTGGAAACCCTAACTTTTCGTCAAATACTTCACCACCTTTCCCAAGTGTACCTGGTACTAATGGTCCTGAAAATACACTCCAATCACGAGTTGAATGGCAATCCATACAAACGTTAACATGATTGGCTAAGTACCTTCCACGTTCTAATTTTTCAGGTGTAATTTCTACCTTTAAATCGGGTGGTGGACCAACATTAGGCAACATGGTTTTTACATAGGTAAGTAAACCTCCAATGAGCACAATCACCACTAAAAGTAAGTATACTAGAATTTTTACGAATTTATTTTTCATTGCAACAGATTTTATTTTATGACAAACTTATGTTAAATAATGAAATTGTGCAAATAAAGTTTAGTTAAATGAAGATGAAAGTGCGAATAATGCTTATGAGCTTAATTTTAGGTAAATAAAAATAAAAAATGCGTTTATTTGTTCCTGCAATATATGAAACCTTCTATTATTTTTTTATTTCCATACCCGCTGAACGAAGCACCCAGTCAGCGTTTTAGATTTGTTCAATATTTAAATATTTTAAAAAGAGAAGGCTATTATTTTGAAACCCATGCCTATTTGAGCGATAATGCTTGGAAAATATTATATCAACCTGGGCATTTTTTCTCCAAGTTTCTGCGTATTGTAAGAGGCTATTTAATTCGTTTATTATTGCTTCCAAAAGTAAAGAAATTCGATTATGTATTTATTCATCGTGAAGCGGCACCGCTTGGTCCGCCATTCATAGAGTTTATAATTGCAAAAGTATTGGGCAAAAAAATAATTTATGATTTTGATGATGCCATTTGGTTGCCTAATTATTCCGAAAGCAATAAGTTTTTTTCGTTTATTAAGTGGTATTCTAATAGTAAGCTATTATGCAAATGGGCCTACAAGGTATCATGTGGCAATGATTATTTGTGCAGTTTTGCAAGGCAATTTAATTCAAATGTAGTTTATAACCCTACAACCATTGATACAGATAATTATCATAATTTGGTAAGTAATCAAGACAAACAAAAGTTTGTAATTGGATGGACAGGTAGTCATAGTACCACCCGCTATTTACATGAAATTGAGGATGTATTAAAAAGATTGGAGCAAAAGTATGACTTTGAATTGCAGGTAATTGCTGATATTCCGCCAGCGTTAGAATTGAAATCATTTAAATTTATAAAATGGAGTAAAGAGCAAGAAATTAATGATTTATTGAATTTCAACATAGGTATAATGCCATTAAAGGATGACCAATGGGCTGCAGGTAAATGTGGTTTTAAGGCTTTGCAATATATGGCACTCGGTATTCCTGCTTTGGTATCTCCAGTGGGTGTTAATACCAAAATTGTGGATCATGAAGTAAATGGATTTATTTGCCAAACGCTATCTGATTGGGAATTGTACATCGAAAAATTATTGAAAGATCATCAGTTATTAATTACCATGGCAAAGCAAACTCGAATAAAAATTATTGAACATTATTCGGTAAAGTCAAATACAGCCAACTTTTTAAGTCTTTTTTCATAACTATTCATAACTGTTTAAAGGCAATTCATAAAAAAATAGCAAATTGCGCCACCAATTAAAATATAAAAAACTATGATAAAAAATACAGCTCTTACAGCCACTCATATTAGGTTAAATGCAAAAATGGTTCCTTTTGCGGGTTACAATATGCCTGTTTCATACGAAGGAATTAATTCAGAACACGACACTGTGCGCAATGCAGTTGGTGTTTTTGATGTATCACATATGGGTGAATTTATATTGAAAGGTAAAGATGCCTTAGATTTAATTCAGCGTGTAACAAGTAATGATGCTGCTGTATTAACAGATGGAAAAGTACAGTACAGCTGCTTGCCAAATGAGCAAGGAGGAATTGTAGATGATTTGTTGGTGTATAGAATTAATGAAGAATCTTATATGTTGGTAGTAAATGCTTCAAACATTGATAAAGATTGGGATTGGATTAGTGCAAGAAACACCAAAGGTGTGGAAATGCATAATATTAGTGAAAAAACTTCATTATTAGCAATTCAAGGGCCAAAAGCTGCAGAAGCGCTACAATCACTCACTGATATTAATTTGGCAGCTATGGTTTACTATACTTTTGAAAAAGGAAAATTTGCCGGAATTGATAATGTTTTAGTTTCAGCAACTGGCTACACAGGTGCAGGTGGATTTGAAATTTATTTTGAAAATGAACATGCAGACCATATTTGGGAAGCTGTATTTAAAGCTGGTGCGTCATTTGGAATAAAGCCAATTGGACTAGGCGCTCGTGATACCTTGCGTTTAGAAATGGGTTTTTGCTTGTATGGAAACGACATCAACGACACCACATCGCCTATTGAAGCTGGCTTAGCTTGGATTACTAAGTTTACTAAAGACTTTACCAATAGCAAAAATTTATTAGCTCAAAAAGATAATGGTGTTGCAAAAAAATTGGTTGGCTTTGAAATGATTGATAGAGGTATTCCTCGTCATGACTATGAAATATGCGATGTAGCAGGAAATAATATAGGTGTTGTAACATCAGGCACGCAATCGCCCACTTTACAAAAAGGCATAGGCATGGGTTATGTGCAGGCAGCCCACAGCAAATCGAATACCGAAATATTCATCAAGGTTCGTGATCGTTTATTAAAAGCAACAGTAACTAAAGTACCTTTCTTAAAGAAATAAATTCATATTTATTTTTATGTCTCAAAAGGCTCATATTGATGTTTGCTTTTCTCCTTTTTTATACCCTGTGTATGAAAAAGAAGAACAAATTGTGGTGGTAATTGATATACTTAGAGCTACTTCGGCTATTTGCACTGCTTTTCAATATGGTGTAGATAAAATGATTCCAGTGGCAACTGTTGAAGAAGCTGCAGCCTATAAAGAATTAGGATTTTTGGTAGGAGCAGAGCGCAATGCTGTTGCCATTGAAGGTTTTGATTTTGGCAATTCTCCATATAGTTATATGACCGAAAAAATAAAAGGTCAAACAGTTGTAATTACTACTACAAATGGTACCCAAGCGATAGAAGCTGCAAAAAATGCCTATGCTGTGGTGATTGGTTCGTTTTTAAATATTACTACTTTATGTGAATGGTTGGTTAAAGAAAATAAATCAATCCTGCTTTTATGTAGTGGTTGGAAAAATAAATTTAATTTAGAGGACACTTTATTCGCAGGTGCTGTTACCGAAATTTTAAGCAAACACGAATCATTTAAATTGTTGGATGGCGCCTTGGCTACCAAGTATTTGTATCAACAAGCACATCAAAATCCTTATAAGTTTTTAAATTATTCCTCTCACAAAGAGCGTTTGGCAGCAATGGGATTAAAAGATGATATTAAGTATTGCCTAACACTTGATCAAACCCATGTTATTCCAATACTAAAGGATAAATATTTAGTTTTAAAATAAACATCAAGCCTATAAATTTCATCTATTGAAGCTGGAATTCTTCCTTTTTGACAGATTGGGTATCAACCTTTGATTTTGCTTTATACCGATATGATATTTGTAATAGACCAAATAAATTTGGTCTAACAAATGATCATCGGTATTTACCTCAGTTTGAAATGGTCTAAAGAACATTTCACTTTCGTATTACAAACAATTATTTTCAAAAAATTTGTTTATGAACTATTCGTTTTCTATTTTCGTTGAGTTAAAATAACCCATAATCAATACTTAAAACATTTTCATGAAAATTTTTACTTCCTGTAAGGCTGTGTTAGCAGCTTCAGCGGTTTTATTGTGCTTTCAAAATTCACAAGCACAACTATCTTTCACCAATGCCAATTCACGCATGGATGGAGTTTACCATAGCGGTAACTGCGTTTCGGTAGTTGACATGAATAACGATGGTCTTGATGACCTGGTGCTCCTCGATCAAAGTAGCGATGCTATTGTTGAAATTCAAAACAAAGATGGATCTTTTACAAGCCATTTCTTAGCCACGCCCAATGGTACAACAAATGCATGGGGAATGTGTGTAGGTGATTTTGACCATAACGGATGGAAAGATATTGTTTATGGGCCATCAGGTCAAGGTAGAGTTATTTATGTATATGAAAATGCTGGTGTTCTTACAACTAATGTAGTTACGCTACAATTAAGTTATTTGTGGCAAAATATAACCTTGACAGACGTTAACAATGATGGATGGTTAGATATTTTTGCCTGTGATGATAATGCACCTTCGCATTTATATTTGAATGACGGTACTGGTAATTTAATATTACTTGGTAAATCAACCAATTCATTAACAATTGGTGTTGGTTCAAAATCATTAACTATTCAGTCAGGTTTAAATTACACTGCTGGACAGCACATGTATATTGGTTTTTCGGGTGAGCAATATATGGAAGGTACAGTAACAAGTTATAATAATGGAACTGGAGCTCTTGTAGTGGAAGTTACCAATGTGGTTGGTTCAGGCACCTATACTGCATGGTGTGTTAATCCTAGCGTTATATTAAATTTTGCTATCAACCCTACTATTACTTTTGGAAGCGACCCAGCAGATTCAGGAAATTACGGTAGTATTTGGACCGATTTTGATAATGATAATGATTTAGATTTATACGTACCTCATTGCCGTCAAAGCACCTCTGATCCCAATGACATTAGAAGATGGAACAGATTATTTGTAAATGATGGAACTGGCAAATTTACTGAGAAAGGTGCTGATTTTGGGTTACAAGTAAAATGGCAATCATGGACAGGTAGTTTTGGTGATATGGATAACGATGGCGATTTTGATTTAATGTTAGCTAATCATGATTATATTAGTCAAATACTAGAACACACCGCAGGTGCCAACTATGTTGATATAACTTCAACTACTGGTTTTACAACCACGGGAGCTGGTGGAATGCCAATGGAATCAATTTTTGAAGACTTTGATAATGACGGTTTTGTTGATATTTTAGTTACAGGCTCCAATGCCATTATGTATAAAAATAATGGAAACAAAACCTTTACCAATGTGCCCTTTGGAGGTAATTTCGTTGCCTCTGGCATGTTGACCTTTGCCACAGGCGATTTGAACCATGATGGTAAAATTGATTTATATACGAGTTACGGAAATATTTATAATACTCCAACCACAGATGATGATGTATTGTATTTAAACACCACCGATAATGGAAATCACTTTATTAATTTCCAATTACAAGGAACAATTAGTAATCCGGGTGCTGTTGGGGCACGTGTATTAATTTATGGTCCATGGGGAGTTCAAATGCGTGAAGTAAGAGCGGGAGAAAGTTATGGTCCTGTTAATTCAACGCTTTGTCATTTTGGAACTGGTTTTAATACCACAGTAGATTCTGCTGTTGTTTGGTTTCCAAGTGGCATCTCTACTACATTGACCAACTTAGCAGTTGATCAGTTTGTTACTGTTGTTGAAAATACATGTACCATTACAGGGAATATAGTTGGAGGAAGTACAGTACTTTGTCCGGGGCAACCAACTTCTACCTTAGCGGCTGCTAGTGGTTTTGCCACTTATGAATGGAATGAAGGCACGCAAGCGCAAACTTTAACTGTTAGCACTGTTGGTGATTATAGTGTGGAGGTTAGTGATGGAAATGGTTGCACCAATATTTCACCTTACATTACTTTGCAAATTAGTCCTGATGAAACCCCTACAATTTTAACAGTGGGAGAAACTACATTTTGTGATGGTGGTTCTGTAACACTTACTTCTAGTTCAGCAAACAGTTATACATGGAGTAATGGACAAACAACACAATCCATTAATGTAACTCAAAGTGGTGTATACTCAGTTCAAGTAGATGGTGCTTGCCAAAATTGGACTTCTTTAGATGTAACAGTAACAGCCATAAACACCGCTGATGCTATAGCTAGCAATGCTTCTGTTGCATCAGGTACTTCAACCACATTAACAGCCACAGGCGATAATTTACAATGGTTTGATGCTCCAAGTGGAGGAAATTTATTAGCTTCAGGAAACTCTTTCAATACACCTGTGCTGGTATCACCTACAACTTACTATGTTCAAAGTCGCACCATTTTAGGTGCCGATTCAGCACAAGTTGGTAAAACTGATCAAACAAATACAGGTTCTGCCTTTAGCGGTAATCAAGCACTTAATTATGCTATTGAATTTGATGTTTTACAACCATGTGTAATTAACCAATTTACTGTTTATACTGATACCGTTTTTGGTGTTAGAAAAGCGGTTGTGAAAGACCAGGTAACAAATGCAGAAGTAGCTTCAGCCTTGTTTGATGTACAAAATCCAACAGAAACAGTTACAGTGAATTTAAGTTTACAACCAGGTAGCTACTATATTACTACTGACGATGTGCAAAATAATATTTTATGGGGTAATGGCGGTCCACGTTTAAAAAGAAGCAACACAGGTGTAGCTTATCCTTACACTTTCCCAAATATTTTATCTATGACCTCTTCTGATCAAGGTAGTCAGTATTACTATTATTTTTATGATTGGAAAGTTTCCACACAACCAACCATTTGCTATGGTAATATGGTACCTGTTTTGGTTGATGTGGTTACAGCAATTAATTCAGTAAATAATGTTGAAGCTTTAGAATTATTCCCTAATCCAACAAGCAATGAATTAAATTTAAAAGCAGGCGTTGAAATAAACTCCACCTTACAAGTAAGCTTTACTGATGTTGCAGGTAGAATGGTACAACAAAATAGTTATAATAACCTAGCTGTTGGTCAAAATCAAAATATAAACATCAGCAACTTGGCTAAAGGCGTTTATTTTGTTAAAGTAAAAACTTCAAAAAGCGAAAATATTCAACGCGTTGTGATTGAATAATGTTGAATTTGATGATATTGAAAAAAAGGAGCGCAAATAGCGCTCCTTTTTTATTTGATAAACAGCTCAATATACTAACTTTGCCACAAAATAATATAGTATGATTTCAAGTGAACAATTAACTCAAAACATGGCTTTTCAAACTGCTATTTTAACAGGTATTCCTGACACATTACCTGAGCCAAAACCTTACAACAACAACATTAATCATGCTCCAAAACGTAAAGAAATTTTAAACGCTGCTGAGAAAAAATTAGCCATTAAAAATGCATTGCGCTATTTTGATCCAAAGCATCATGCGGTATTGTCCAAAGAATTTGCCTATGAACTAAAAACATATGGACGCATTTATATGTATCGTTTTCGTCCCGATTATAAAATTTATGCAAGACCTATTGAATCCTATCCAGCACAATCAAAACAAGCTGCTGCGATTATGCTAATGCTGCAAAATAATTTAGATGACGCAGTGGCACAGCATCCACATGAATTGATTACTTATGGTGGCAATGGGGCTGTTTTTCAAAATTGGGCACAATATTTATTAACAATGCAATACCTAGCCAATATGACCGATGAACAAACATTAGTCATGTATTCGGGCCATCCAATGGGATTATTTCCTTCACACAAAAATGCACCTCGCGTGGTGGTCACCAATGGTATGATGATTCCTAACTATAGCAAGCCTGATGATTGGGAAAAATATAATGCACTTGGAGTGACACAATATGGACAAATGACCGCAGGTTCGTTTATGTACATAGGCCCACAAGGAATTGTTCACGGAACAACTATTACAGTGCTCAACGCAGCTCGTATGTATCGCAAAAATAATGTTAGTGTGAATGATAGTGATATGATGCTTTTTGTAACTGCTGGTTTGGGTGGTATGAGTGGAGCACAACCTAAAGCAGCTAAAATTGCCGGTGTTATTAGTATTACAGCCGAAATTAATCCTAAGGCTGCCTATAAAAGGTTTGAGCAAGGTTGGGTTGATGAGGTATGCGAAAAGCTAGAAGATGTGATGAAAACTGTTGAAAACGCTCGAGTAAAAAAGGAAGCAACTTCTATTGCCTATATTGGTAATATTGTTGATTTATGGGAATATATTGATAAAAATAATATCAAAGTGGAATTAGGAAGCGATCAATCATCCTTACACAATCCATGGGCTGGAGGTTATTATCCTGCAGGTTTTAGTTATGAAGACAGCAATAAAATGATGGCCGAACAGCCCGAAAAATTTAAACAAGAAGTACAAAGCACATTAATAAGACATGCAGCAGCTATTAATAATTTGCATGCCAAAGGCATGTACTTTTTTGATTATGGCAACGCCTTTTTGCTTGAAGCCAGCCGCGCTGGTGCTGATATTGTAAAAGCTGATGGTACATTTAAATATCCTAGTTATGTGCAAGATATTTTAGGCCCCATGTGTTTCGATTATGGTTTTGGTCCCTTTCGCTGGGTATGCAGTTCAGGTAAAGCCGAGGATTTAGCTACCACTGATGCTATAGCAGCAGAAGTGTTGCATGAAATTTATAAGTCTGCTCCCGAAGAAATACAACAACAACTCAACGACAATATTATTTGGATAAAGGCCGCCAACAATAATAAAATGGTTGTAGGTTCTCAAGCCCGTATTTTATATGCCGACTCAGAGGGTAGAGTAAAAATTGCTGCAGCATTTAACAAAGCTATTGCCGAAGGAAAAATTTCAGCACCCGTCATCTTAGGCCGCGATCACCATGATGTTTCAGGTACCGACTCGCCCTACCGAGAAACATCTAATATTTACGATGGCTCAAGTTTTACGGCCGATATGGCAGTGCAAAATTTTGTTGGTGATTCGTTTCGAGGAGCAACTTGGGTATCATTACACAATGGAGGTGGCGTAGGCTGGGGAGAAGTAATCAACGGAGGTTTTGGCATGGTGCTCGATGGAAGTGAGGCATGCAATGAAAAATTACAGAGCATGCTATTTTGGGATGTAAACAATGGTATAGCCCGCAGAAGCTGGGCCCGTAACAAAGAGGCCATGTTTGCAATCAAAAGAGAAATGCAAAGAACCCCACAATTAAAAGTAACTTTGCCCAATTTGGTAGAGGACAGATGGCTAGAGGAATTGGATTAAAATAGTTTAAAAATAAATTCAACTCATATTTTGGTGTTCCCTTCGCTTTACCGAAGTTTCGGCAAAGCGAAGGGCGCGCTTTTCGTTAATATCTTTTTATCTTTCCCGAAGATTCGGGTAAAATAAAAAGGATAATCACTTCAATCGCTAACACAAGAATTAGATTTAAATTTGTTCCTAGGAATAAAACAATTATAATGCTGTTTTTACTAGTATCTCTTATATGAAGGTTATAGGTAAACCAATTTGGAGTCTTGAGATTTAATACGTATCTTTGTGAAATATATACGTAAATATGACGACTAAATTAACCTTAACAGTAGAAAAGTCAATTATTGAAAGAGCGAAATCTTACGCAAAAAAAACAGGAAGAAGTTTATCCGAGCTCATTGAGAATTATTTGGAGACAATAACTCAAGAAAGCGGAGAAGAAAGACTTTCTCCAAAACTTAATAAAATAGTAGGTTCTGTAAAACTTCCAAAGCACTTTGACCAAGAAAAAGAATTACGTTCTTACTTTGAATCAAAACATTTATGAAAAAGGTTTTTCTGGACACTAATGTAATCGTTGATTTAATTGCTGACAGAAAACCATTTAGCAAGTATTCAATTGAAATATTTAAGAAAGCTGAAGAAAAGAGAATTAAAATATTTACATCGTCTCATTCTATTGCGACAACGCATTATTTATTAAAAAAGTATCTCGAAGAAAAATTACTACGCGATGTGTTATATAATTTACTAGATTATGTGACAGTGATAGCAGTCGACACAGACGTATTAAAGAAAGGACTGCGTTCAAAGCATAAGGATTTTGAAGATTCAATACAAATATTGTGTGCATCCAAAGTGGAAAAAATAGACTGCATTGTGACACGAAATGTAAAAGACTTTCGAAACAGTGAAATACTTGTTTTAACACCAGATGAATTATGTCTTAGATGGTAGTTAGTCAGCCTATAACATCATGCTTGCAATACCTGCAGGTTTTGCATTATAATTTGAAAGTTTAAATTTTTGTGCTAAGTTTGTAATAAGGTTTGCATTTTGTAGCTTCATTTTCGCAGAAATCGCAAACATGCAACCGTTATACGAGAGTTAAATGGTCTTTAACTGATGTACATCCCGATGATCATTTGTTTGCCCAATTGAATTGGTCTATTACATATATCATATCGGTATAATGCGTAATCTGGTTTAAATTTGTACTTATGCATAAAAAACAATTATGGAGTTGTTTTTCCTTATTATACCATAAACTCATGGACTAATTTATAATAACTATAGGTATGAGTTGGACTATAAAATAAATGCCATTGGTATAGTTTGGTTTCATTAGCAAATTTAATACTTCTTAATTTCAAAATAAACTTAATTTTATCCCATTAAATTTTTTTACATAAGATAATGAAACATCTCCTAAATTTAATTTTGCTTTCAGCATTTATGCCTTGCAAAGCGCAATATTGTTCCGCTACTTTTGCTAATGGTAGTACCGATGATTATCATATTGAAAGTATTGAAATAGCAGGATTTAGTAACCTCAATACAGGTTATATTGCAAATGCAAGTTACCAAGATTATACCAATTTGGGTCCTATACAGGTAAACAACGGAAGCACCTACACCTTAACAGTAACTACTAGCAATAGTGCCAATAATAAAGTAGCCATTTGGGTTGATTACAATGAAGACCAAGTTTTTGTAAACAATGAAATGGTTGGGGTGGGATCTAATATTGCTGGAGCAGCAACTTTTAATATTCCAATTGCCACTTATTTTGGTTATGGTCCAAAACGATTAAGAATACGTACAATGCCGGCAGGTGTAAGTGTTCCTGTTCCATGTTATGATGTACAAGATCCCGATTATCCGGGCGAAACCGAAGATTATACACTAAATATTAATTATGTTCCCAATACTTATTGCACACCAATGTATACGGTTGGCACTTTGTATAATGATATAATTAACAATGTTTATATGAATACCATGTCAAATATGGCTCAATCGGGTGTGGATAGTTTTCCATATTTTGAAGATTATACAAACCTTGGAACACCAACAACCTTGTATCCTGGTGTTGGTTATACATTAAGAGTAAGTGGTGGTACAAACCCAGGATTGAGTTATGCAGTATGGCTTGATTTTAATAGAGATAGTATTTTTGATTTATCCGAAAAAATGGGCGAAATGATTCATCAGGGAAATTACGCTCAAATGTATTTTGGAGTCGGCTTTCCACTGACCGCTGTGCAAGGACCAACAAGATTAAGAATTCGTTGCGAAGATCAAGTTGTAGGTCTCGATCCTTGTGCCTCTTACGTATATGGTGAAACTGAAGATTATTTAGTAAATATTCAAATGACTTCACCAAGTTACTGTACCACCAATTTGCACAATGTACCTTGTACACAACAAGATGTTATAAATACAGTAGCCATTCAAGGAACTACCTTAAATAATGCCAATACAGGATGTGATTTTACAACTACTGGATATGTAAATTGGAATGTTACTTCATACACCACTGCTGATTTAGATGTAATGAATTTTTACAATTTTGAGGTAACAAGCTCTACAAACAGTCAAATAAAATGTTGGATTGATTTTAATCATGATAACATTTTTCAAACTAGCGAATACTACAGTATTACCGATGCATCACAGGCGAATACGCCATCCGTATTAAGCATATGGATTCCATCTGATGCCATGCCCGGCCCAACACGCATGAGAATAAGATCATGTAGCGCCAATGGTGAACCAATGTTTAGTGGCGATGCTTGTATGCCTTTCTCCTCGGGTCAAACTGAAGATTATACCCTCAATATTATTAATAACACTGTTGGCTTAAATCACAGTGAATTTGTTAGTGGGCTTAGTGTTTTTATTCATGATCACATGTATGCCACTGTTTATTGTCAATCAAAAAATAATCAATTGGTTTCATTAAATGTGATTGATGTATTAGGACGTCAAATTGTAACCCAACAAAATATGTTGGTAGCAGGCGAAAACAAATTGGATTTGCCGATACAAAATATGCGTCCTGGTGTATACATGCTAAATTTACAAGTTGGAGATTTAAGTAAAGTCACAAAATTTGTGGTAAAATAAAAATTTGATTACCGCTGTTTTTCGAGTAATTCAATTTTGGCAAAGCCTTACTTTTTAGCTTTCATGAGTTGTAATCATTACAGTTGGTTTGTTTATTTGAAATTGTTTAATTTCATGTTAATTAGTCGTCCCTCAAAAAGTGCAATTCCTATAGGCCTATTGGATTTCCTAA
>DAORKI010000099.1:0-13460 GCA_035439485.1 Bacteroidia bacterium | reverse complement strand
ATCGGTATTAGTACAATAAGGCCCTGCAGTAATTGGACTAACTTGAAAGTGTAATCGGTATTATATATTCAATTAGTAAAAAATTTGTATTTCAACTTTTTATAGAAATAAAAGTGTAATTGCTATCATCCTATTCATTAGACTAATAATGAATTTGTTTTCAACTTTGTGCACATTCAAGTTTTTAGACCTTATACTCTATAATAACTCAAATTCAACATTTGGTAAGCGGAATGATACTCATAAAGTAAGCAGTTCAACACTTGGTGCATGCTAATGTTTAATGCGTGTTAAAAAATGTAATTCAAAAATCATCCACAGCTTTCAGAGTAGGATATCACCAAAACTAACTCAATTTAAGGATATCATCTGAGTTATTTTTATGATTTCCCGGGCAGGATTTCAAATTTATGTTATAAGTAAATTATCTTATTTCAATTGCGGAGGGGCGTCTTTGAAATGTTTGTATTTCCCTAAAAGTTGCCCAATGAGCACGGTAATTGGTAAAATTACTTTTTTAACGAAAGTAGGAATTTCTGGCATGTCATACTCGTTTGCATATTTTGTTAGAAGATATGCTCCATCAAATGGATCTGGCTCACCTTTACCAGATTTGTTTTGAGCCGTATAAAGGGCAGAAAGAAAATACACTATTGAGTTTGCAGGCTGTATCCAACCTTTGCAATGTAAAGGCTCGTTACCTTCAGCCCAAAATTTGTGAGGTGTTCCTCGCTTAAAAAGAACTGTTTCACCAACTGCTGCATACATGAGATCTTGCCCCATAAGCTGATAACCCATTTTTCCTGAAACAACAGTTAGCTCCTCTTCTTGTTTGAAATGAGTATGCATAGAAGGTCCTGCTTTGGGTTTGCAAAAGGCTTCTACAAAAATTTTTTCACCATGCGCGTCATGCGTTATCGATTTAAAAATAATTTTTTCACCTAAGCAGTTTTCAATTGTGTGTGGAAATTTATATTTCATCTTTTTATAATTTTTATAACAAAAATACATATTTTTGGACAATGTCCAAATTTATATGAATACAGAAGAAAAAATTATATTTAAAGCCCTTGAGATGTTTAATCATAAGGGAGTAGAGTATGTAGGAATGCGAGAACTAGCAGCAACGCTCAAAATTAGAGTTAGCAATATCACATACTATTTTCCTAAAAAGGACGATTTGGTTAACCGTCTTTCTTTAGACTTGAATAAGTTAAACTCTCAAATTGTAGTAGATAATAAAGATTTAACTATTGAAGCATTTCTTGAAATGTTTCGATTGGTGTTTTGCAATCACATTAAATATCGTTGTTTGCTGTTGAGTTTTGTTCACCTAATGGAACAAAACAAAAAGATGTCTGCTCGATACAAAAAAACTCAGAGTGATAGAAATGCTACTCTTAGATTAAACCTTAAAACACTTGTACAGTCGCGATACATAAAAGTTAAAAACGAGCAAGAGATTGAGTTTTTAGTATCAGCAATAGCACTCATAGTAAGATTTTGGATTTCAGAAGCTACTGTTTCATTAAGTTATTTATCGCCTGAAGAACAAATAAATCATTATGTTTCAATGATTGGTCGTTTATTATCGCCATACCTTACACCTAAAGGAAGAAAACAGTTACAAATTTTCATTGAAAAGTTGGACTAGACTGGTTGAACCACGATGACGCAATATTTTACTCTAAATGTTTTGATTGGACTGGTTATATGAATGAAAAAAAACTTCAATTGGAATATTCAAATTGTATTAAATACAAAAATCCATTTTCTTGAATTAAGGCTCTAGTTTTTTTAAATTATTTTTAAATATCCTTCCTACTGGTAATTCTGTGCCATCACTTAATTTTACTGTTTGGTGAGCATATGATACTATTTTTTGCCTGAGTACAATGTAGGATTTGTGTATTCTAATAAAACCTTTTTCCTTATTTTTTTCTTCAAAATCATTCAGTCTCGAAAACACCAAATAAACTTTTTGGATAGTATTAATTTTAATGTATTCGCCATAGCCCTCAATATATTTGATATGATCAATTAAAACACGATGAGTTAAAAAATCGGATTTAAACTCAAGATATTGTTGAGTTGTATGGCTATGTGTTAAGTTTGAAATATCTATTACTTTATTTATGGCTTTGTTAAAACGAGCTGCTGTGTATGGCTTTACAACATAATCAAGTACATTAAAATCAAATGCTTTAAGCGCAAAACTCGGGTTTGCTGTAAAAAAAACAACTAAACAGTGTTTAGGAATTTTTTGGATAAGATCGATGCCATTCATTTGTGGCATTTGAATGTCGCTTAGTATTAAATCAACAGGTTGTTTTAACAAAAATTCATGTGCTTCAATGGAGTTGCTAAATGTGCCAATAACTTCAAGTTGAGGCATTAAAATGGCATGTTGTTGTAATTGTTTTAATGCAGGAAATTCATCATCAACTAATATGGTTTTCAATTTTTTCATCTAACAATTATGCTGCATCATTTATAGTTAAAGTTACTTCAAAACTTTGTGAGGTCTGATGCAGCAATAAGCTGTGTTTGCCGCGATATTCAAGTTGTAACATTTCACGCACAGCATTCAAGCCAATGCCGCTATAAAAGGTACTATTTGCACTTATTTTTTCGAATTTCGAGTTGCTAATGTGTGCCATAAAAGTATCATTATTCTTTGAAATATTAATGTGTATCCATGCTTCTGGGTGTATTCCTATGCCTGAGTGTTTAAGAGCGTTTTCAAATAGTGTTACCAAAATTCCAGGTAATAATTCGTAATGAGGCAGTGCTATTTGATCAACTTTTATGATTATTTTTAATGGCTTTTCAAAACGCATGGCAAATAAGTCGTTAAGGGCATGAATAATTTCTAATTCGCGTTCCAAACTTATTCGCTTAGAAGAAACTTCATAGGATACATATTGTAATAAATAGCTCAATTTTAATATAGCTTCGCTACTTTTAGGATGATTTTGTTGTGTGTAATAATAAATATTATTAAGGGTGTTAAGCAAAAAGTGCGGACTAATTTTGGTTTTAAGCATGGTTAGCTCCAATTCGTTTTGTTTGCGCGCAGCTTCTAAAAGTTTGCTTTCGGTGACAAATCTATTGGCAGCAATCGACAATAAACATGCAATAAGTATAACTGCCGCTTGTGTAAAAAACGAAACACCCAATAGCACCATTTTGTTATTAAATGGCTGCAAACCAAGCATAATGCGGTAACTGGCAATACCTTTATCAAAATTATATCTAAGGGCGGCCGTAATTATGAGCAAAGCAACCACGAAAACTATAAACAACCAAAACTTTTGTTTTTCTAAGTATTGATTCACTAAATATTTATAACATAATATGTAGAGTGCAATGTTTACAGAGGTTACAAAAGCTACTCTTAATAAAGCAATTGACAAAGGATAAGCTTTTAATGAAATATAACTTGTAATAAAAATAAAGCTGGCCCAAAAAAGTGCATGCTGTAATTTAATTAATCTTAAACCTGTGGTTTCCATAAAGCAAAGGTAATTGTAAAATTATATTGATAAAGGTAGTTGGTTGAAAAATGAGGTCGATTATTGAAGATTATATTCAAGTATAAAAACAGTGCTGCAAATTTGTGCATACAAATCAAAAAACTATGAAAAAAGTAATTGCAATTTTAATCATGTTAAGCGTGGCTTTAGTTAAAGCACAACCTACCTATTTGGCTTCAAACTATGCACAAGCCAACGATAGCGTATATTTAACCCAAGCCCAATTGGTATCTTTAAATTTTGATACTACAGGAGCTTCATTCACCTGGGATTTTAGCGCACTAACTGGAGTAGGACAACGTAAAGTTAATTTTAGATTGCCAACTCAAGTTGGATATAGTATAGCTCAATGGGCTTACTTGTACAACAGTAATAATGTTAATTTATCGTCAACCGATCATCAATCTATTCAACTTGGGGGTAGTTTAAGTGCCACCAATCCGAATGATTATTTTTACAAGAGTAATTCAGTGTTGCAACAAAAGGCTTCATCATATGAAATTACTACCAATACTTTAAATTTAAAAATTAAAAATGTTTACTCTTCGCCCGACATCATATATCATTTCCCAATTAATTATTTAAATATTGATTCAAGCACCTCAGGCTACACCACCACAATTCCAGGCATTTACTATAGAAGTTCGATAATCAACCGAGTTAATGTTGTTGATGGTTGGGGAAGTGTTACCACGCCATATGGTACATATAGCAATTGTTTACGTGTGGCATCAACTATTACTCAAATAGATAGTTTTGCCGTTGATACTTTTAGTACACCATCAACTTTGCTTACCTATCGAGAGCTGAAATGGCTAGATTTTAGTAAAAAATATCCCGTGTTGTTTGTTAAGCAAATTAAAGTTGGAAACAACTTTGTAACCCAATCAATAGAGTATTTAGACAATCAGCAATTTTTTCAGCCAAGTGCTTATTTTGCCTATTATCCAACTGTAATATCGGTAGGTGACACAGTACAATTTCAAAATTTGAGTAGTAATGGTCAGAGTTATCAATGGAACTTTGGAGATCCTAACAGTGGTACTAATAATCAAAGCAATGCATTTAATCCTATTCACATATACAATACAGCCGACACATTTTATGTGAGTTTAATTGTGATGAATGGTACTTTATCTGACACCTTGATATTACCATTAATTGTGAATAGTGGTAACGCACCAGTTGCTTCTTTTAGTACAAATACAAATAATGTTTGTGCAGGCAATTCGGTCCAATTTACCAATACATCGGTAGATGGTTTTTATTATCAATGGTACTTTCCAGGAGGTTCACCTTCAAATTCAATTTTGCAAAACCCTCCACAAGTAGTTTATAATGCTTCAGGTACTTATGAAGTTAAATTAGTTGTAACAAATAGTAATGGTGTTGATTCAGTTATGCAAAATATAGTTGTTGAGTCAGCTCCTGCCGCTGCTGCAATTCCACAAGGAATTCAGTTGTTTTGCCAAAATGATATAAGTAGTGACTATACAATCAACACAGTAAATGGAGCCACTGCTTACCAATGGTCAGTTTTTCCAGCTAATGCAGCAACTGTGAATAGTAGCACCAACAATGCCACTGTTTACTGGAATATGGGTTACACTGGAACACTTTGGTTAAAATGCGCAGGTGTAAACACTTGTGGAATAGGAACTGTGCTCGATAGCTTGCCAATTGAAATTACCATTTGCACGGCACTTGAACCATATTATAAAACTACATGGAAAATAGGGCCCAATCCAGCATCTAGTGTAATTTATTTTAATCCACATGATTCAAATTTTGAAAGCTTAATCATTAAGAATGCAACAGGAATCACAGTTAAAAATATAGACTTAAAACAAACCCAATCTTCTGCTATTACCATTGATATTAATGATATGGCAGCTGGGGTGTATTTTATTCAATTACAAAGCGCACAACAAAGTGTACAACAAACCATATACATTATTAAATAGCAATGGAAACAGCCTTAGGTAAATACAGTAAAGAAATCTTAGCCTTTTTGGCTTTATTAATTTTATTAGAAATTATTTGGAGTTGGCGTAACGATAAAAAAGTTTACCAACTCAACGAAACACTTGCCAATTTTGCGATACTAGCGGGCTTTCAGCTGTCTAAATTTATTTTTGGAGCTTATCAACTAAGTATTCTTGGGATTGCAGTAAACCATGCCATTTTTGAATTGCCAAATTCAAAATGGATGATGATTCCAACATTTGTGGTAGTTGATTTTATGTACTATTGGTATCATCGTGCTTCACATGTTTGGAAGCCTATGTGGGCTTTTCACTTAGTTCATCATTCAAGCCCTTTAATGAACCTCACTACTTCGTATCGTTTAAATTGGTTCAGTGCTATAGTTAGTCCTTTATTTTTTGTGCCATTGGCTATACTTGGCTTTTCGCCCAATCAAATTGTATTATGTTTTGCACTCAACTTAGTATATCAGTTTTTTCTACATACTGAATTTGTTGGCAAGTTGGGTTTTATTGAAGGAAATTTGAATACCCCATCTGCTCATAGGGTGCATCATGGTGCAAATCAAATTTACATAGATAAAAATTTTGGTGGTGTGCTAATGCTTTGGGATCGCTTATTTGGCACTTATGTTGAAGAAACAGAAAAAGTTAAGTATGGAGTAACCACAGGATTTGTGAGTCATAATCCGTTTGTATTAGTGCTTCATGGATTTAAAGATTTATTTACAGGTAAAATGAATTATAAAGGATGAGAACAAAGTTTTTTTTATTGATGTTACTTGCTAGTGTTTTGATTAGTTTTAAACCAGAAGAAAAAACTACTGAAGCATTATTTGGAATATGGATCAATCCTAGCAAGGATGTAAAAATTAAAATTGAAGAAATAAGAGGACAAACTCGCGCAGTATTATATTGGACAAGCAAACCAGAAGCTAAGGAGCATGTTGGTAAAGTGGTTATAAAAGAAATTAACCCAGACGGAAGTAATTTCAAAGCCTTTGTGATTGCGCCTGAAAAGAGAAAATTTGTGCATGCTGTGATAGAATTTAAATCAACAGACACTATTGTAATTACAGGATTCGATCAAGGCAAATCGGTAAGTAAAGTTTACAGAAAAGTAAAGGTGTAATTCTTGATTTTGAATAATTATTACACACTAAATACTTTGAGGATTAATGCGTATAATAAGGTTTGCAAGAATTTTTGCATCGGCTTCACAGATTAAATTTAATTGCAAAGCAGTTACAGTGATGGCAAAATTAAATTTATTCCATTTTCAAGTTGTCAGATTTACAAATTATTGCATCAGTTCCTTATTAATTTATCTGGCATGCGGTTTTCTTTTGAGTAAGGTTTGTGGCTTTCGTTGCAACACTTCAGCAATTTTGCGCATTTCTTCCTGAATTAAAGTTACACTTTTATTTACTTCCTCTTTATTTTGATTTGATTCGGGCATTTGGGTGCTAATGTAGTTTACAAACTCCCATACTTCTTTAATATCACCTATATTCACTTCATATGGCTCATAAACAAAATTGAGCGACTTAAGTAATAATTTCTTTTTGCTTTTAATGTTATTGTAAACCACTTTAAACACTATGCCATCATCTTGTGTAAGCAACACATAAGCATGCCCATCTTTAATATCATTCCAATTCTCTAAAAATTGTGCTGTTACGAATGATTTATCTGGTATGGGTAACATACTATCGCCATTAATCTGAAAGGTGCGATATTTTCTTTCTTTACTTAAAAAAGGCAGTTGAAAAGTGGGCAAAGCGCTAATAAATTCAGGATCATTGTAACCTGCAGTGTATCCTGCACGTGCTTTATGAGGCACCAATTCAATATTGTCACGATTTTTATTATCAACGGTAGTAGCCAAAATTCGCAACTTAGTGCCTTTAATATAAGCATCATGACCCAACTCCAACTCACGTAATTTGCTTTCTGATACGCTTGAAAGGTCTTCATTTAATAAAAAATCAATACTAATACCAAAATATTTTGAAATACTTGGCAACATATCAATTCCAGGAAGCGCATATTCATTTTCATAGTTATTAATAGAGCTGCGTTTGATACCCAATCCTGCGGCTACTTCTTCTTGAGAACGTTTTTTACGATTACGTAAAAACTTAAAATTACTGCTGAAATACATAATATGATATTTTAAAGGTCAAATCTTTTGATTTAATTATAGTCAAAGGTAACAAATTATTATTTTAATCTCCAAATTATTTTAAAAATATTTTCATGCATGAATCTAATTTACAACCAATATATAACTTTACTAATTCGTTATAAATCTATAATATCAATACTTACGAAACAAATATGATAATTTTAATATTTTCAAAATGAGGCTATAAATTGATATATTAATAATCAATTGCAATGGTCATATTAAAATCTAAAGTCAAGTTTCTGCATTTTAATTCAAAATGACTTTCGAAAGTAATACTTACTCTTTTTTCTTATTCATTTCATTCAACATTTTCCCTGAAACAAGCATTAATATTAAGGTTACCACAATAATGGCAGTCCATAAAAAAAACTTTTTATTATAAAAAAACGGCTCAACACTAATTTTAACAGGCTTTTCAGGATTTTTAATGATGCTTAGTTTACTGGTTTCAATATGTGGGATACTAGCTGGTATAACATTTTCAAAATAGTTTAAATCATAAATAGGGTATGTTAGTTTTTTATTGCCAAATTTTAAGTTGTAATTTCCTTTCTTTTCAAAATAAGCAATCACATATTGACTAAGCTGAAAGCAATCAATTTCATCAATTTGAAGTATCGGATTATTGTCATTTTCTATTTCAAAAAGCAATTGCTTTTCATGTACATTATCAAGCACAATTTGATTTGAAGAGCTTGAATTTAAGGTACTTTGCTGCAAAAATATTTTTTCCGTTGTTTGATTCATATTTCTTAAAGCGTAAATTCTGATAGCCCTACGATACAAGGTGGGCGCTGAAATTTTCAAATTAATTTTATCAATACTATAAACTTCATTAAAATTGAGTTGAATAAAAGTATGGTGACTTGTATAATTTTCTGTTCTTGTAACTTGAGGTTTTGGCAATAATGTTTCTTCGCCATAGCTAGTAGAATCTTGATAATAACCAGCATGTAGTACTTTTACAGGAAGTGAATTTTTATCGTTAATTAATATTTTATAAAAGGTGTAATCAGATAAAGGAAAATAAATGGTATTCAATTCTGTCACATTATTTTCATTAGCAATTCCTGATATATTGTAATTTTGTTTTACAGCATACCATTGCTTTTGGTTGTAACTTCCCGAAATAATAATTTGTTTACTTACCTCTGCATTATTCAAAAAAACAGAAAGGTTATTTATTCGCGTATTGAATTGATTTTTAACAATAATTTCAGTTGCAGTATCACCTGGTGTGCTTTTAGAAAGTAATTGATAGGGTACAAATGTTTTGTGTTGTTTGCGTACAAAATCCTTTCGTAAAATGTAGGGCACTTCTTTTTTTTGGGTATCGAACAATCGCAAATCCGAAAAATCTACAGCGCTTTTGGCGCTTATTTCAGGAGAGATAATAATTTTATGAAAGCCTTTAGTTTTTACTTCAGGCAAACTAACCATATAATCAAATCCTTGTGCAAAAATACAGGTGCACCAAATTTTGCAACAAAATAAGATAAGTAAAATACTAATCCGTTTCGTGTTTCTGCTCATTTACATCGTTATCAGAAGTTAATAATTTTTTTAATCGTTGATACATAAACGATACCACCAAAAGTAAAACACCCAGTAACACAAATGCAATAATTCTACCTGCTTCTGAAATATTATTGATATCGTAAATAAATAATTTCAAAATGACCAAGGTAAAAAGTGCTAATGAAATGATTCTAATCTCTCGAATTTTTCTTCGCATGCCAATATTTATAAGCACAAAGGCAAAGGCACCCCACAAAATGGCATAACCAAATTTGTGGTTTTGATTAAGTAGGTAATTAATTGACAAATGTTCATTAAACATACTATACACAATTAAATGATCTAACTCCATGCTAGCAGTAATGATTAGCAAAACAGCACTCAACCAGAATAAGAACTTGATTTTTGATGCATCATTAAACAGCTCTATTTTAATTGTCTCATGCAAGTTTTTGATGAAGTAAAATGAAGTAATGACTAAATAAAAATGAAGGAAAAAGAATAACTTTTTTGGGGCATGAAATTGTAAAATTTCATTTCTCACCTCAATGATGTTTGTATTGCAAATGAAAAATACAAGCAATGACACACCCAATAGAGCAATTTTAATTACGTTATATATACTGTGTGTTTGATTTTTATTAAGCTGAATAAGTATGGTTACATAACTAAAATGATAACACAACATAAGGATATTTCTGATGGTTTCATTCTTTAAGTAGTATTGAGTTTGATGCACTATCTCTAACAATAGTGATAAATATAACACTACAATGATTATACATTGTAAAATTAATTTGTATTCTTTTAATGTGATGGGAGAAGCCTTAAATAACTCATTACTTTCATTTTTGAGTAGTCGTAATTTAATAACTATAGCAGCAACAGCAAATAAACTTGTTACAAAGGCCTTATTGGCAAAGGGCAATAAAAATGCAGCAGTGTTGCTATAAATTTTTGACCAATCAATGAACAAGCTCAGCAATAATAAAACCAAAAGTAGCAGCGATGTTAGCTTTATTAATCTAATTCCTGATTTTTGTGAAAGCCACAATAAAAGCACCATTTCAGCTGCCCAAAATAAGGTAATGTAATGTCCGTTTAACTGGATGGGTGCTGCCAAACTAATGAAAGTTAACACCAAACCAATGAGCATAAAAATTAAATTCTTATCGGTGTCGCCACGCTTGTAAAGTGGATAAGCAAAGCCTAAATTAAACATACCAATAACAATGGTAAACAATCCTTTAAAATCAATTAATTGAGGGCTATTCAGCAAATATAATCCAGCACTAAAAAACAAAAAGGTATTACTCAACAATAACGATAATTCAATTGCCTTGAATGGAAGCTTATTTTTTAAATTGTATACAATATTCATGGCGAAAAAAACCATATAAAATGCAAGAGCAAAAATCACTACAACAATTGGGTTGTGCAATGTGCTATCAAATTTGCTAAGCAACCATCCTCCAAAAATTAATACCGTAAATGCATAACAAATAATATTAACTAGATTCCATTTTTTGTAGTAAGCTAAGCTCAACATACCACCATTTAGTATTAATAAATAGCTAAACAAAATAATATGATTGCCTTGTCCGGTACTCACAAAAAATGGTGAACCGAATCCTCCAATGATAGCCAAAACAGCCAATTCAATTTTATCATAAGCAATGGATAAAACAACTGCAAACGCAGTTATTACAATCATCATTGCAAAAGCAAGGCTTTGACTAAATAAGTGATAATCATGAAAAGCCAATGAAATGGTAAAATATAATATAGATATTCCACCTCCAACCAACACTGAACTGAATGCAGCAAAATCCTTACGTAATCGGTGTGCCAAACCAATTAAAACTCCCCCACTTAATATGCCTATAGCCACTCTTCCAATTTCATTAATCCAATTTTTATCAATAGCAAATTTTACAAAATAGCCTATTCCTAAAACTAAAATGGCAATACCAATTTTGTTTACCAAGTTTTCACCAATAAACTTTTCAAGGTCGGGATTGCGTTCCATGAAAGATTTTTTTGGTTCATCATTCTTTGAAGTCCATGTCTTGTTTGTATCTTTTATTGAATCATAAAGCGGCATAATTACCGGCTCATTTTCAATTGGTGAATCCTTTTTAATTGCATCAAATTCATACTTATTTGAATTTACATTTGGCCTTTCATTTTCAAACCCAATTGGCTTGGGTGGAGTAAAACTATCCATAAGTATTATGGTTTTTTCATTAGCAGCGGAAGGTTTAACTTCCTGTTCCTCTTCTGACTTTTTAACATCAGCTTTTGATGTTTCAGCTGCTTTGTTTTCGGATGAACCAAATTGAAAATTACTCAATTTAGTTTGAATTAATATTAACTCTGTTTTTAGTTTGCTGATTTCATTAAGCAGATGCTTATTTTTATTGGCAACTGAACTTCTAATACTTATTAAGATGGCTATAACAATAAGTAATAAAAAAATTTCCATTTGGGTTAATTTGTCGTAAAACTGCAAAAATATTTATGATTTACAATGTAATAATCATTAATGTTTGCAAAGATTTATAGGACTATGTAATTTTTAACAGTTTGAATAACAGGCTAATAGCCTTTTATTTCAAGAGCAAATAAACCATTTTATTAAAAAATTCGTGTTTCATTACAAGCAATAAAAATTTGATTTAAATTTTAAACGCTATAAATGAAAACAAGATTACTTCTTATTATAATAGTTTTATTGAAACTAGAGATAAAGGCACAGAATTGCACTTTTATTCAAGCAATTGATACCGCCAACAATTCAATAACATTTACCGCAACAGATACTGCAAGTGCGTTTAATTACATTTTTGTTTTAGATACCACCTCAGTGCTAAACAATTTAACTGGAGGTCATAGCGCAACTTATCAAGGATTTTTGAATGATACTTTGCCTCATGAAATATGTTTAAAAATAGTTGATTTAATTAATCAAGTAATAATATGCGAAGTTTGCACAACTTTTCAATTGGTATCAACAGCTCCACCGAGTCCTAGCTGCGCATTTAATTATTATTTTAGTAATGATACTTTATATGCTAACCAATCAGGCAGCATAACTCCAGCTGATTATGTATGGTTTGTAAACGGTAATTTTTATAGTGGAACACAATTGATTTTATATGTTGGGAATATTGACAGTATTCAAGTAAACTTAAATGGACAAAATACAACATTAGGCACCAATTGCTTCAATTCATTGTTTGCTGTAAATCCTAATTATGTTCCACCTAGTCCGAGTTGCGCATTTACCTATTACTTTAGTAATGACACTTTGTATGCTAGTCAATCAGGAAGCCCTGTTCCAGCTGATTATGTTTGGAATGTGAATGGAAATTTTTATAACGGTTCACAATTGATTTTGTATGTTGGAAATATTGATAGTATACAAGTAAATTTAAATGGCCAAAATACAACATTGGGCACCAATTGTTTCAACTCAATGTTTGCCATAAATCCCTTTTATGTCTCCGATCATTGCAATACCAATTTTGTGAATGTATCAAATGGGCTAACAAATTATTTTATTGACATTACAAGCAATAATAATCCTCAGCAATCTGTTTACTATTGGACATTTGGTGATGGAAATATTTCAAACTTACGAAATGTGCAACATACCTTTCTGGTGAATGGTGATTATAATGTTTGCCTATGGGTAAAGGATAGTTTAGACAATAGTCATTGTAACGATACAATTTGCCATATGATTACAGTAAATTCAAATCCCAACGTTGATAGCTGTAATGCATATTTTGTGTTTACCCAAATTCAAACATATAGTATTGGTGCCATTAATATGGCGAGTGGTGTAAATCCAATATTTACTTGGAACTTTGGTGATGGTCCACAAAGCATTGTAAACGGGCCTTATCCAAGTTATACCTATTTAAATGCAGGCACTTATCAAGTGTGTTTATCTCTAACAACAGATAGTTGTACAGCCACTTATTGCGATAGTTTAACCGTTGATTCAGCAGGTATTATGAGAGGGGGTACGCAAGAGGGTTTTACGATTAATGTGTTGAGTCCTGCTCAAGTTACTGGCATAAATGAACAAGCATCAATTCATAACAATTCAATAAACATGAAAATTTATCCAAACCCAAGCACAGGTATTTTTAATATTTCTGCTTCAGCAAATATTGAAGTATATAATTTAATTGGAGATTTAATTTTATCAGAAAATAACAC
>DAORKI010000098.1:0-13606 GCA_035439485.1 Bacteroidia bacterium | reverse complement strand
CACAAGGCCAACATCTCTCCCGTTTAAAAATGACTTTTTGAGGAACGACTAATTAAGCCTAAAATTAAATAAGCCATGACATTTTTGGAATCAAGGTCATTTAAATCAGAATAAATAATAGTGATTTACAAAAAAGAAAAAGGTTATTTTGATGTTAGTAATGAAAGGCTAATTCATCATTGCTGTGATACTTTCCATTGCTTTCAACCTCTAACACATATTGCATTTATTTTTTTTTCTCCTTAATTTAATTTAAGATAAAAAATAGGCAATGCTTAATGCCGAAACAACTTGAATTGAGTAAAATAAGGCTATACAGCAATCGGTCTAAATTGAAAGTGTAATCGGTACAATTAAAATTTTAATGATATGGCAGATGTAATGCTGTTGTTGTATCTAGAGGGGAGCTTTTTCCGCATAAAAATAGAATCAACATTATATAGTGCTTTATATTCAACTCGAATTAACACATTGGAATTTAACTTAAAATCAAAATTTAATGACTGAGCCCAAGCATCAACATATGATTCTGCTGGCACAGCAGTAATAACTTCGTTTTTATCCTTGTAGTTTTCAATTCTATAAGCCAAATCAAACTTTTTAGTTAATTGATGTTTGTAAACAGCTTGCGAAGTATACCAAAAAAATGGTTTGATATTCTTTGAAACTTGCTGAAAGCCTAAATCTATACCCACAATTAATTTACCTTTTTTATTCAAGTTAGCAATGATATAAAAATTATGAAAATACCTCCAAATAGGCGCATTTATAGTTCCTTCATTCCCAAAGTAATTACTATTATTTATAATCACTTTGTTGTTTGAATAAATTACTTGAGCCCCAATAGCAGGTGTAAATGTCGATTTAAATCGAGGCATTTTTTGCCAGCCATTTAAAAGTAAAAGATTAAATTCGTAATGTTTATTTTGTGACTTTCCGAAAAACTTAATGGCAGTTTCATAATATGGTGAATTTTCGGCTGCAATGCTTCTTGTAAGCGTAAAACAATCAGCCCCAATCACACTCTCAAACCCAAGGTGAGAATTTATTATTCCTGCCTGTAAACCAATGTTTTTTTTATCATTCAATAATATAGTAGCATTTGCTTCATAAATATTCTTAAAGAAATTCAATTCATTGGCTAGATTTGATGAAACATAGCTCCCCATCATTAAACCTGCTGCAGCTTTTATTTTCCCTTTTTGAACAGTGGTATTTATCATGCCAATATTTATACTTGGGATATTACTGTTGTTATGATTATAGTAAAAAGGTGGACGAAAATTATTTTCGGGTTGTCCAAAGTCCAATAAATAATAGCATTCGAAATATCCCGAGCTTGAATACCTCACTTTTTGTGTTGAGTCAGATTGTGCAAATGTTTTGCAAAAGAAGCCTAAATAGACACAAAAGAAAAACAGATACTTATTACTAGAAGGATTCTTTTTCATACACGAAGCAAATTTACATTTTGAATAATTATTAAAACATCATTACATTAAAATATATTTATTCCAAATAAATGCAAGCTAAAAAATCTCGAGCATTGCATATTCAATTAAAATAGGTTTATTTGTAAACACAAACAAGTGTTACTGTAGTAAAAACATGAATCGTAAAGTGCTTTTTTTAGCGTTTATTTTTGGGATAATTAGAGCAATTTTGCTTTTTTATCACAACCCTAATCTAATCATGAATATAGACGAAGAAAGTAATTTTGAAGTCGCTACCAATCATTTTAATGGTAAAGGGTATACCTATTATGAACCAGATGATAATATATATTACCCTACTGCTTTTCATTCGAGCTTTACTATTTTTGTTTACGAAAATATACTCTTAAAAAATCAAATTCATAAAAGGAAATGGGTTACATTTTGCAATGTCATTTCAGCTGTATTATTAGCCATATCCATTGTGTATTTTCATCGATTATGCTTATATTTTTTAAACCAAAAAGGAGCATTTTATAGCACGCTTATATATTGTATTTTTCCATCTGTTATTTATTATATAGGAACCTTATTTTGGTATGAACAAATAGTTCTATCGGTGCTCATTATTATTGTTTACTTATGTTTAAAAATGATTAAAAATGAATTTTCCATTTTTGAGTTTGTATGGTTAGCAGTTGGAATTATTATTTGTAGTTTATTTCGACTTCAGACTTTGGCCATTTTTATTCCTTTGTTAATAAGCTTGATATTTTTCTTTCTGTTAAAATCAAGCTACAAAAAAGCAATTTATATTTCGTTCATTATTATTCTAGGTTTTCTTGCACATGTTCCTAGTTTAATTAAAAACAATAAAATTTATGGTTTCTATATTTTAAGTACCCAACCTGGCTATGAAATTTTGCAAGGTCACAATCCATATGCAAAAGGCTCATGGATGGGTGATTGGTATTCACAGAATTCAGATTTTTACAAGTATAGTCATGAAAAGATCCAAAAATTAGATAAATTAAACCAATATGAAGAAAGTCTGGCGAGAAAAAGATTGGCATTAAACTGGATAAAAAGCCATCCATTCGATGAACTAAAATTAATATTCAAAAAATTGGCACTTTACTTTTTACCTCGCAACTTTGAATTTTTGCCTTTGAACCAATTTCCAAATCCTATTAATTTTGTGGTATATATTGGTTTTCTTATGTTTATTGGCTTATCCATTAAAAACAAGTTTAAGTTTTGGGATTTTGAAAAATTAATTCTATTGATGCCATTTATTGGTTCTATTGCACTAACATTGGTATTTTTTATGGGTGCCCGCTGGCGCTATTATGCCGAACCATTCATGATTATTTTTGCCATGCTGGCTTTTATTGAATTGATATCGAAAAATAAATTCTTTAAAAATAAATTTGAGAGATTTCAAAAATAGTTATCTTTGCACTCCGAATTTAGCAAAAGGTATAATTTTGTTAGAAACTATGGTAGGTATAGCTCAGTTGGTTAGAGCATCAGATTGTGATTCTGAGGGTCGTGGGTTCGAGCCCCATTACTTACCCTAATTAAAGGCTTCCTCATTGGAGGCCTTTTTATTTTGATTCATTTGTTGTTGTATCTTATTCATAAAGAAATTAAGCTTGAGTTGCGCAATAAATACGCACTGGGTGGAATTTTCTTATACGTTATAGCTACAGTTTATACTTCTTATCTTTCTTTTAAAAACATTATTCATCCTGCAACTTGGAATGCATTGTTTTGGATTATTATGCTTTTTGCTTCAATTAATGCCATTTCAAAAAGTTTTGTGCAAGATAGCAATGGAAGACAATTGTATTATTACACCATTTTAAAGCCACAAATGGTCATATTATCTAAAATGGTATATAACGCCATATTAATGATTTTTATGAGTTTGCTTTGTTTTGCTTTTTACAGCATTTTTATTAATTATTTAGTGCAAAACTTGCCTATCTTCCTGCTTTCACTATTCCTTGGCAGCGTAGGATTTTCAAGCATTCTAACCATGGTTTCGGCTATTGCCGCTAAAACTAATGGCAATTTTAGTATGATGGCTATTTTGAGTTTTCCAATGCTTATTCCTTTTTTAATAACCCTAATTAAGGTTTCAAAGCTTGCGGTTGATGGAATTGACAACTCCATTTGTTACCCCTATTTATTGGTGTTAATATTGATTAATATTGTGGTGGTTGGATTGTCTTATATATTATTTCCTTACCTTTGGCAAGATTAAAAATTATTAGCGCTTAAGTTAACAATATGGCAAACTTAAAATGGTGGAAAATGGCAGCAATTATCTTGGTTTTATATACCATTATTGCTGGTTTTTTGATGCCAGTGCCTGCATTGCCTATTTTACATGAATCTATAAGAAATCTCTACTTTCATGTTACCATGTGGTTTTCAATGGTTATTATTTTAGCTGTTTCCGTTGTTCATGGCGTTAAATTTTTAAACAAAGGTCAGCGCTACAATGATATTGTTTCTTCTGAAGCGGCCAATATTGGTATTTTACTCGGTATTTTAGGGACCACAACAGGCTCACTATGGGCCAATAACACCTGGGGCGCTTGGTGGGTAAATGATGCTAAACTTAATGGCGCTGCCATTAGTTTATTATTTTATTTTGCCTATTTAATTTTGCGTAGCGCCATACCCGATGAAGATAAAAGAGGACGTGTGAGTGCTATTTACAATATTTTTGCCTTTACTATGATGCTTGTTTTTATTGGTGTTTTACCTCGTATGACCGATTCATTGCATCCGGGCAATGGTGGTAATCCTGGCTTTGGTGGTTATGATTTAGATGGCACAATGAAACTTATATTTTATCCAGCAATTATTGGCTGGACTTTACTTTCAGTGTGGATATTGAGCATCCGTGTTGGTTACAAAGTACTGATCGAAAAAATTCAAAATAATTAAAATGAAGAAGTTTATTTTTATCCTTTTTTTAAATTTTGCAGCTATGTTAACACAATGCATTGCACAAAATGTGGAAATGGCCGAAGGCTTGAGAAGTTCAGGTAAAATTTATGTAGTAGTAGGTGTACTTTGTATTATCTTTTTAGGCATTGTAATTTTCTTAATCAATTTAGATAACAAACTTAAAAGTTTAAAAAAGGAAGTCGAAGATTTAAAAAAGTAGATTAATATTTTTATTAAATGAAGAAAATTCATATCATAATTTTAGTAGTTATTGCCATTTCCATAGCAGCTATTATGAGCACTGTGGCTGACAGTAGTACATATGCCACCTTTAGCGTAGCTCTTAACAACGAAGGTGATGAATATCACGTGGTGGGCAAATATGTGAAGGACAAAGGTATCGAATACAACCCAGAACAAAATGCGAATCTTTGCGTTTTTTATTTGAAAGATAATGAAAACAAAGAACTAAAAGTAATTTATAATGGAGCAAAACCTCAAGATTTTGAAATGAGTGAGCAAATAGTTGTAACTGGCAAAGCCGAAAAAGGTGTGTTTATGGCAGATAAAATTTTAATGAAATGCCCATCTAAATATAACAACACAAGTGACCCTTCAAAAACTACTAATAGTTCTGACACCTAATCGACTCTAATGAACATTCAATATATTGGAGAGCACCTGTTACCTGGACAATTTGGTAATTTATTTTTAGTTTTATCATTCACCGCTGCACTACTTTCGTGCATTGCATATTATTTTGCTTCAAATCAAAACAACTTAGAAAACAATAGCTGGAAAAGTATCGGACGAACAGCTTTTTATTTGCATGGATTGTCAGTTTTTGCGGTTATGGGGATTTTGTTCTACATAATTTTCAACCATTATTTCGAGTACCAATATGTATGGCAACATTCATCAAAGTCACTCCCAATAAGATATATGCTATCATGTTTTTGGGAAGGACAAGAAGGTAGTTTTTTGTTATGGTCGATTTGGCATGTAATTCTTGGGTTTATATTAATGCGCAAAACAGGCAATTTTGAAGCACCTGTGATGACTGTTTTTAGCTCAGTACAGGTATTTTTATCGTCCATGTTACTTGGTATTTATATAGGTGATTACCATTTGGGAAGTAATCCTTTTATTTTATTAAGAGAGCATCCGGAATACATGGAACTGCCCTTTGTAAAGGTTCCCGAGTACCTTACCAACCTTGATGGAAGAGGCCTTAACCCTTTATTGCAAAATTATTGGATGACAATTCATCCACCCATATTATTTCTAGGATTTGCATCCACTTTAGTTCCATTTGCTTTTGCTATGGCCGGTTTGTGGAAAAAGCAGCATAATGAATGGGTCACTCCTGCCCTTCCATGGACTTATTTTGGGGTAATGATTTTAGGCACCGGAATTTTAATGGGTGGGGCTTGGGCGTACGAATCACTCAGTTTTGGAGGATTTTGGGCTTGGGACCCAGTAGAGAATGCATCCTTAGTCCCTTGGTTGGTCATGGTTGGTGGTGCCCATGTCATGTTGATTTATAAAAGTAGAAAACAATCACTTTTTACCGCATATGTATTAGTGATTTTGACTTTTATACTCATTTTATACTCTACATTTTTAACACGTTCAGGAATTCTTGGAAACACATCTGTGCATGCATTCACCGATTTAGGAATGAGCGGCCAATTGCTTGTGTATTTACTGTTTTATGTTGTTATTGCTGCCTTTTTACTTATTATTAATTACAAAAGTATTAATGTAGATACGCTTGAAGACAATAGCACATCAAGAGAATTTTGGATGTTTATTGCCGCTTTAGTCCTTTTAATTTCTTCTTTTCAAATCACTTTCACTACCTCAATTCCAGTAATAAATAAATTATTTGGAAGTAATTTAGCTCCTCCAACCAAAGTAGTTGAACATTATAATTCATGGCAAATTCCATTTGCCATCATTGTTGCTCTATTAATGGCTTTGACTCAATTTTTAAAATACAAACAAAGCGATTTAAAAATCACTTTTAAGAAATTAATTGTATCATTAAGTATAGCCATAGTGGTAACAGCAATCTCAATTTTTGCATTAGAGCTTTATAATGGTTTTTTAATAGCTCTATTTTTTGCTTCATTTTTGGCAATCACAACCAACATTGATTACATTTTTAAGGTACTCAATGGTGAAATTAAAAAAGCGGGTGCATCAGTGGCGCATATTGGATTTGGGATGATATTGCTAGGTGCACTTATTGCTACAGGTAAGAGCAGAGTAATTTCACAAAATACCTCTGGTATTGATATTTCGAAGCTTGGTAAAGAATTCAACAACATGGAAAATATCATGTTGGCAAAACATGATACTTTACAAATGGGTGAATATTTTTTAAGCTACAAAGGCCGCAGAATTGAAGGTGTAAATCATTATTTTGATATTGATTATTTTCAAAGAAACGAAAAAGGAAAGTATGAATTGGCTTTTACGCTTAGCCCAATTGTGCAAACCAATCCACGTATGGGAAACTCAGCTGAGCCTGATACAAAACATTATTTGCATAAAGATGTGTACACGCACATTACCTATGCCGAAATGGAACAGCATGATGAAACAAACCACAACCACAATAACGACAATGGTTACAAGCCTTTTACATCTGCAACGATGGCTATTGGTGATACTATTTTTGGAAGCAAAAGCTTAATTGTTCTTGAAAAAATATATAAAGAAACTGATTCTTTAAAATACCATTTTGGGGCTAATGATATTGCAGTTGGAGCCACTTTCAAAATTATTGATATCCATAATAAAGTAACTATTGCTAACCCAATTTATTTGATCAAAGGCAATGTGGCTAACCCCATTGATGCTGAAGTGGAAAATATGGGAATAAAATTATCTTTCAAAAATATTCATCCCGATAATGGTAAAATTGATATCGATTTGTCTGAAAAAGATACTGGAAGTCAGGAATTCATAATTTTAAAAGCTATTGTTTTTCCATATATCAATATTCTATGGTTAGGTTGTGTGATAATGATTATAGGGACTGTACTTGCCATAAGAGAAAGGCTAAAGAAATCAAAATTTAATATTGCTTAACAATAGCAAATGAAAGGTTTTCAGATACTTAAATATCAATGAAATCATTAAAGGTTGTCATATTTGGATGTGGGAATGTTGCAGGTTACTTTGCAGAAAAGTTCGTTCAAAATAATCACCATATCATTCAAGTATTCCATCCCGAATTATCCAAAGCTAATAAATTTGCTTTGCATTTTAAATCACTTGGCATTAACGATATTACTCATGTAAACCCCCATGCCGATTTGTATTTTATTGCGGTAAAGGATGATGCCATTGCTGAAATTGCCAATCAACTTCCTTCTATCGAAGGAATGGTATTGCATACATCGGGAAGCATTCAACTTAATGTATTAAGCAAACATAATAAATCGGCTGTTTTTTATCCCTTACAAACCTTTACCAAAGGAATTAATATGGCAAATCAAAACTTTCCATTATTGATAGAATGTATGGATAAAAAGGATCAAGTTTTTTTAGAAGAAATTGCCAAACAATTTGGACTTTCTGCACACTACATGAGCAGTCAGCAAAGAACCGAAATACATTTAGCAGCTGTATTTGCAGCTAACTTCTCTAATCATTGTATAAAAATTGCTTACGATTTGATGCAAGATTGTGGACATGAGTCCACTTTATTGTTTCCTTTAATTAAGGAAAGCATTCATAAGTTAAACTTCATTAGTCCTTCTCAAGCTCAAACTGGCCCAGCCATTCGAAAAGATGAAGTGACTATTGAAAAACATTTGAACATGTTAAACAACGATACAAAATTGAAGTTAATATATGAGCTTATGAGCAAGCATATTCAATTAAACCCTACTAATCCTTAACTATGCTTCAACAAAATTTTAAAACTTTATTGCCACATATTAAATTAATGGTTTTTGATGTTGATGGTGTGCTTACCGATGGTTCGGTGCATTGCTTTAACGATGGTGAACAAGTAAGGGTAATGAATATTAAGGATGGTTATGCATTACAATTAGCTGTAAAAAAAGGAATTCGAATATTGATAATTAGTGGGGGTAAATCAGAGGCTGTGATCAAACGATTGCACTTGCTAGGGATTGAAGATATTTTTATGGGTGTGCATCATAAGTTACCAGTGTTACAGCAATTTTTATTAGAGCATCAAATTTCATATAAAGAAACTTTGTACATGGGTGATGACATTCCTGACCTGGAATGTTTAAAACATGTTGCTGCTTCTACCTGCCCAGCTGATGCAGCCAATGATATTAAACCAATTTGCTTATATGTATCGCAATTAGCAGGTGGAAAAGGTTGTGTGCGTGATGTTATTGAACAGGTGTTAAAAGCACAACAAAAGTGGTTAGATGCTGATGCACACACCTGGTAAGGGTATTAATCAAAGTTAAAAAGATAATTCATTTGTAACTTTCGTTTTTCATAATTTTGTAGAATTAAAGCAGTATTAAAGTTTAACAAATGATATATTAATATCACTTTAAAAAATATATAATTATAAAGCATCACTTAAAAAAATGAAAGCCTATATTACCATTTTTATGTGCACATTATTATTCACTTTGAGTAATGCACAAGACATAAATCGATGTAAAGATGCCGAACCACCATACATTAATCGAATGCCTGGATTTTTTATAAGCGACTGTAAAAACAGTGATTTCAATGAAATAGAGTTAATTTATTATGTGAAAGGCAAAGCGAATAAAATAAATAAAGGAGGAAAACATTATAAATTATTTTACACAAAAAGTAACAATGAAAATCAAAAGTTTAGTAGCGCGCAAATTAATCAGAATTACCATGATGCCATTATTAAAGTAAACGGTGAGAACTTAGATGACAAGAAAACTACTTTTAGCGCAAGTATTAATGGTAAAGAAGTTATTATGCAAGTGCACACTGCAGCCAATTCTACAGATACTAAAAGTTACAGTATTGATATTTTGGAAGTTGCAAGTATGAACCAAAATATAGTTGTAAGTTTAGAAGAATCAATTAATAAAAATGGAAAAATTGCAGTTTACGGAATTCTTTTCGATGTTGGTAAATCAGAAATAAAAACAGAATCTAATGCATCACTCAAACAAATAATTGATTATCTCAGTTCAAACCCAGATGTAAAAATTTACATAGTGGGGCACACAGATAATACAGGAACCTTCGCTAAAAATTTACTTTTGTCAAAAAAAAGGGCAGAAAGTATAAAAAAATACCTTATTTCAACAGGCAATATTGTTGAATCGCGACTCGTGGCAGAAGGTGTGGCTTCGCTTTGCCCAATTAGCACCAACGATACAGAGGATGGTAAAAAACTAAACAGAAGGGTTGAAATTGTAAAACAGTGAAAATTTATTGAAAATAAAAATTATGCTATTAGCCATCTTAAAGTTAATTCGTTGGAAAAACCTATTGATAATAGCTTTTACTCAATATTGTATCAGATATCTTTTAATCAATGGCATGCTTAAGTTTATGAATTTAGGCATTATCCTACAAATGAGTCATTTTAATTTTTTCTTGCTGAGCTTTTCTACCATTTGCATTGCAGCAGCGGGCTATATTATTAATGATTATTTTGATACTCGTATCGATACCTTTAATAAGCCTGATAAAGTGGTGGTTGGAAAATCTATCGGCAGAAGACAAGCTATGCTGTTACACACCTTATTAAATATTGTTGGTGTAGCCCTCGGGTTTTATATAGCCTATCGCGTTGGCGTTATAAAACTAGGTTTTATACATCTCTTATGTACTGGCTTACTTTGGTTTTATTCAACCGACTTTAAAAAACAACTTTTAATTGGGAATATAGTAACATCCATTCTAACTGCCATGGTGCCTATGATTGTTGTTTTGTATGAATTACCTGTATTAGTAGTTAAATATAAAACTGTATTGCAATATGCAGGGGTTAACTTTAATCATATTCTGCAATTTGTAGCCATTTATGCTGGCTTTGCATTTTTAACTAGCATGATTCGTGAAATTGTAAAAGATATGGAAGATAATTTAGGCGACCAACAATTTGGCTGCAACACACTGCCCATTGCTTATGGTATGAAGACAACAAAAAAAGTGGTGAGTACATTGGTTATTATTGAAATGCTACTTTTGTTGCTGGTTCAAATAAAGCAATTAGCCTCATTAGACATGACATCGTTTATATATTTTGCCTTGTGCTTTCAAACTGCTTTTACTATTTTTTTATTTCAATTACGTAAAGCTCAAGCGCCAATACAATATCATAAAGCCAGTAGAACTTTAAAAATAATAATGCTACTTGGTGTCATGTATAGTGGTTTATATTATTACTTATTATTGTATTAATATGCTTCCAAATTTATCAATACATAACTTAGTTTTAGGTTCTGCTTCTCCGCGCAGACAGGCTCTATTAAAAGACGCTGGTTTTGATTTTGAATTGATAACAGCTGATATTGAAGAAAATTTTTCTGATGATTTAAAAGCACATGAAATTCCACTATTCTTATCAAAATTAAAAGCCAATCATTTAATTAAAAATTTACCAGACAATAAAATATTAATAACGGCCGACACAATTGTGTGGTATGATAACAAGGCATTAAATAAACCTGTTGATTTTTCTGATGCAGTTCGCATGCTGAAAGAGCTTTCTGGACAAAAACATGAAGTATTTACTGGAGTTTGTATTACTTCGCATCAAAAACAAGTTTCATTTTTTGTACGCACTGTGGTTACTTTTAAATCCTTATCGGACGAAGAAATTGAATTTTATGTGAGCAACTACAAACCTTTTGATAAAGCCGGAGCTTATGGTGCACAAGATTGGATTGGATTGGTTGCAGTAGAGAAAATTGATGGTAGTTACTTTAATGTGATGGGGTTACCAGTAAAAGAATTGTTTGAACATTTAAAAGCTTTTTAATGTGGCCAACCAACAAAATATTAATGATTAGGCCTGCAAGTTTTGGCTATAATACCGAAACAGCGCTTACAAATAGCTTTCAAAACATTGCAGCCGTCAATGAAGCAAAAAATGCCGTCCATGAATTTGACCAAATGGTGCTGCTACTTCAACAAAATGAAATTGATGTTACCGTGGTACCTGATACTGAACTACCTGAAAAACCAGATGCCATTTTTCCTAATAATTGGATTAGCATGCATCAAAGAAAACTATGTGTTTTGTATCCCATGTTGCACCCAAATAGACGTATAGAAAGGCGTTCAGACATTATTGAGTTAGTTTGTAAAAATCAAGAAAAACTAATTGATTTAAGTTATTTAGAAACTGAAAATATTTTTTTAGAAGGTACTGGAAGCCTAGTTATAGATCATATTTTTAACACTGCTTATGCTGCTATTTCGCCCCGAACATCTATTAAAGCACTACAAATTTTTGAAGAAAAAACAGGAATCAATGTGATATCATTTACAGCCTTTGACCGCGCTCAACAGCCTATTTATCACACCAATGTAATTATGGCATTAAGCCCTGTTGTTGTTGTTATTTGCTTAGAAGTTATACCTATCATGGAACAAGAAAAACTATTGAATGCTTTCGAGCAAAGCAAAAAAGAAGTAATTGAAATAAGTTTACAACAACTTGAAAATTTTGCAGGCAATATGCTATGTTTAAAAAATAAACAAAATCAAAGCATCATGCTTATGTCAAATACAGCTTACCATTCATTAAATGTAGTTCAAATAAATGCCATTAAAAAACATCACAAAATTTTATCTTTACCTATTCCAAGTATTGAAAAAATTGGTGGCGGAAGTGTAAGATGTATGATGGCTGAGTTGTTTTAAAATTTAAATATGAATACTTTTGAAAGTACTTAAATTCATAGCCATAGCTTCAAATAGCGTTTTATACTTTTCCTTATTTTTGTCTTGTAATGGAAAATATAAAAATGAAAATGCCACACTCAAAAATGACTCCATCATTATTAAACAAAGTACTCCAAGGCAAGATACTGCCCTTGCATCTTTATACTCTTTAGCCATTAAAAAATACATTGAAACTGTTCAATTTACACAAAAAGTAAAATTTGACACCCTATATTTTGGTAAACATTCCTATGGACAAGCCGATGATTTTCCTGATATAACGCTGCCAAAGCAAATTGAAAAAACCCAAATTTATTTAGTTGATCCTGATACTGGAGCGACTATTCAAAATAAAAATTTTAGTTCAGTGTACATCAATTTGATGGGCTTTGTAGATGTAAATAATGCTAATTTTATTTTTATAACATTTACAAATGGTTTCAAGCATCAATACGACTATTTCATTGATTTCAATTATGATTCAAAAACAAATAAGTACATCTTAAAAACAATTGAATTTGAAGATTATAGACAACATAAAGGGGAAAAACCTCATCGTTCAACAGTTTATAATGATGGAAAATACCTATAATTATCCACATTTTTATGTCCAATTAATATAATGCTTTTATTTAATCATGATAGTCGTGAAAATCTTTTACCGATGGATGGTGAGTTATACTACTTCGGAACCATTTTTGAAGAGAATGAAGCTAATCATTGGTTGAAAATATTAAGCGAAAAAATTGATTGGAAAAATGATGAATTAATGATGTTTGGTAAAAAAATAATAACGAAAAGAAAAGTAGCTTTGTATGCCAATCAAACATTTACCTATACCTATTCAAAACAAAGTAAACAAGCACTTATATGGACGCCCGAGTTGCAGTTATTAAAGCAAATTATTGAACACAAAAGCCAACAACATTTCAACAGTTGCTTACTTAATTTATACCATCACGGTAAAGAAAGTATGGGCTGGCATAGCGATAATGAAACAGAGCTAGAAGACTCAGCCTGTATAGCTTCTGTGAGTTTTGGTGCCGAAAGAAAATTTATGTTCAAACACAATAAAAGCAAAACTACAATTTCACTACATCTAGGGCATGGCAGTTTATTATTGATGCAAGGAAGTATACAACAACATTGGCAGCATCAGTTACCACCTATGGCTAGAGTGCAAGCGCCACGCATTAATTTAACCTTCAGGAGAATGAAAGTCTAACTTTTTTTTAGGGCAATCCCCCACCATAAGGTGGGGTCAGGCTCATATCTTTGTGCCTTAATAATATAAATCATTAAAACCAAAGTAGCAAATT
>DAORKI010000097.1:0-13612 GCA_035439485.1 Bacteroidia bacterium | reverse complement strand
CAAGGCCAACATCTCTCCCGTTTAAAAATGACTTTTTGAGGGACGACTAGTTAATTCCAATAACACTTTCAAATAGTTCCAATTCCAGCATAGCTTAATTTTACTAATTTCAAGTTTTATCGGCATTTACTTTTGCATATAAAATTTTTAGTTCAAATAAAAAATAAATGCAATTGATATAATTTAATTAGGCATTCCTAAAACGTTCAAACGATTGCCAATATTTATCTTTATAGATATCATAAGTAAACTCCATTTTTGAGGAATCATATTTTTTCGCATGTTCATGAATTACTTTTGAAGGCTTTCGAAATTCTTTACATGCAAAATAAATAGTTCTATAATTATCGGCTGTTTCTCTTCCAATGTTTAAATATCCATCAACATCCTTTAATTCAAACATAATTTCCTCTTCCAATTGATTGAGGAAGTTACTCATTTCTTTAGTCGGCATCCCATTGTTATCATCTCCATCGTATTTAATTTCTACCACTAAAATCCAAGGATGCGAGGCTTTGCTATCCCATTCAAGCAAATCCCTATTAAACATTGCCACCAAAGGTTTATCATTTTGAAGCACCGCTTCCATCACTGAATGCACATCATTTTCAGTATTATGCCTTATACCACTATATTTTTCAACAAACTCTTTTTCTCTCCAAATTAGATAATCCTTTAACTTCGCAATTGAAATAAGTTCTTGTTCCGCTACATTCTTTGGCATTACAGTAAGGTTGTCAATAGTGGTGATAGAATTTAATTCGCCTAAAAAATTATCTAAAAATAGATATGTGCCATTTATGATTAAATCTTTATCTTCTTCATTAAAGTCATCATATACAATTACAATGTCAACTTCATCAGGATAATATGGATGGCTAATAGCATAAAAAGAAAGGTTTTCACGGTCAAATGAGTATCCTGCCATGTTAATTGTACTATACTCAATATCCATAGTTTGTTTTAAAGCTGTAAATTTCCAATTTTTTATTGAAGGGGCAGCATCAACAAGTTCTTCCACAAAAACTACATTTTTAACTACACCATCAGGGGTAAACACAATTTCAGCCATATTTTCATCATACATACCCGCCAAATAAAAAAAACCATCTTTTAACTCAGCTAATTTTGGTGATAATTTATTGAAAAACTCTTTTTCAGGATTTCTACCAGATTTAATAACTTCATAAAATGTTTTCTCATTTTTTAAAAACCAATTCCAAAAATCAGCGTAATTGAATATTGCTAAATCCTTTTTTCCGAAAAACTTTTTTAACATTAAACAATAATTTATTGATGTTTATTTTACAAGTAAATAAATCCCTTAACTCAACTTATCGGTCAATAATTTCATTTCAATCACTGGAGAAATTCTTTCATATATAATATTGTAAACAGCTGTTGATATAGGCATTTCAACTTTGTGTTTTTTATTTATTTCGTTCAAACATTTGGCTGCATAATATCCTTCGGCAATCATGTTCATTTCAAACTGCGCAGATTTTACGGAATATCCTTTTCCAAGCATATTTCCAAAAGTTCTATTGCGGCTAAACTGTGAATAGGCTGTAACCAATAAATCGCCTAAATAAGCTGAATGTTTAATATCTCTGTTTATTGGATGCACCGCATTTACAAAACGTTCAATTTCTTGTATTGCATTTGACACAAGCACTGCTTGAAAATTATCACCATAACCTAAGCCATGGCAAATACCGCTGGCTATAGCAAAAATATTCTTTAGCACAGCAGCATACTCAGTGCCAAAAATATCATCTGAAACAGAACATTTAATATAACGACAAGCCAATTGTTTAGAGACTATTTCTGCATTTCCTATATCATTGCTTGCAATGGTTAAATAGGATAATTTCTCTAATGCAACTTCTTCGGCATGACAAGGTCCACTAATTACAGCTATATTTTTATAATCTATACTAAATTGATCATGCAAATACTCCCCAACAATTTTATTTTGCTCTGGAACTATTCCTTTGATGGCACTGACAATAATTTTATTTTCAAATATTTCTTTTGGAATTTTATTTAATGTTTCCGATAAAAACGCAGCCGGTATAGCCAATATCACTATATCGGCATGTTGAATAGTAGCCGATATTGAAGTATTTATTTGAACGCGTTCCAAATTTATTTCTACAGCACTTAAATAATTGGGATTATGCTTGTATTTTTTAATAAAATCAGCTGTTTCTGGTTTTCTAATCCACCATAAAATTTCTTCACAATTATTACTAAGCATTTTAACAATAGCTGTTGCCCAACTACCACCGCCTAAAACTGCAATTGTTTGATTAGTTTTCATACATATTATAAAGCCCTAAAAGTAAAATATTTTTTTAAGAAATAATTGATGGTATAAAAATGCAAGTTACATTTGTTGAAACTACATTTTCATTGAAAAATTTTATTCAACAAAATAAACTATTCTTATTATTTACTATCCTTTTTTGCGCATGGTATATTGATATTTGGGAAAATTCAAATGCTTGTTCGAGGGTACTTCCTATAGCAACCTATTTTGAAAATGGGAATTTTATTCTTGATAAATACAAGGATAAAACCATTGATATAAGTATTATCGATGGACACTATTATATGGATAAAGCTCCTTTGCCTAGCATGCTAACACTCCCAATTTATGGAATTTTAAAAACTTTGGGTATAGTACATTCCGAAAATGGAAACTTTTATGGGAAATCAATATACATCACTGGAGCTATCGTTTGCGGTATAATACCTTTTTTATTGATGCTGCTTTACATTGCAAAAAATTTAATTCAAAAAAACAGAGAAGATTTAATTTTAATGGCCTTCATCACGTTTTTTAGCTCATATATTTTCGTTTTTTCAGGTACTTTTTTTGCGCATGTGTTAGCCGCAGCATTTATTTTGATAGCATATATTAACTATGAAAACAAAAAATATTTTTTTTCGGGACTTTTGTGTGGTTTAGCTTTTCTTACTGAGTACACCACTGTATGGGTTATTTTTTCATGGATAATAATTGAGTTATTTAAGCATAAATCAATCAAAAATATTTGGTTGATGACACTTGGATTTAGTCCTGCAGTACTTTTTATTTGTTCTTATAATTATTACTTTACCGGTAATCCATTTACCATGTTATACCTATTTGTTGCCGATAATTTTGTTGTGGCTGAAAAGTCAACCTATGGACTTAGTTTTCCAAAATTAACAGCTTTATTTGGTTTAATTTTTTCTGAAAATAGAGGGTTATTATTTTATGCTCCAGCATTGTTATACGGCCTTTACAATTTATTTACCAATGTTTCAAGTTCACAAATTTTTGATGTAAAAAAGTACTTTTTGCATCCTGTTTTTTTGCCATTTGTATTAACCGTTTTGTTTATTGCTTCACATGCTAGTTGGGATGGCGGTTGGACCTATGGTCCACGACATTTAATGTCGGTAAGTTCCTTATTAATTTATACTATCATTCAGTGCCATACATTTGGAACTAATAAATTCGTTTTTTGGTTTATTTGTGGCTATGGATTAATTTGTACTTTTTTAGCAAAACTCACTGTAATGTACTCAATTCCAGAGCTTGATGAAAATATTCTTAGTTATTTAATTTCAAAGTTAAAAGATGCCTTCAATGATGGAAATATTTTATCACTCATCACTCATAGCAATCCTTTGTATGCCTTTTATATATTCATTGCATTTTTTATTGCAATGTTCTTATTTCAGCCTAAAAGCGCTAAATCTATTGGGCAATAGTAAACCTTAAACTAATTCCACTATTTGTATTTGATGTAGGGAAAGTAGTACTAACTAAAGGCGTGGTAATAATTCTGTCGTAGAAAATACGAATGTTTAATTTTTCGTTAATAATATAATCTGCTGAAACTTTAATAGATATTACATTTTGTCCAGCTGTTGGCTGAGTTAGGTTTTCTACCACCTTTCTAATTAAGGTTTGATTCCTTCTAAAAGAAACATCTGCACGTAAATTTAAATCGCTTTTCACTTTAAATTTAAACTTTTTAGCAAATGGCGGAACCACATCCTTAAAGCGATAACCTAATCCAGTTACTATTTCATTGGTGCGCATTTCGGTTAATTGTGCATTAGTTAAACTTAATGATAAATTGCGTTCACGCTTTAATTCCACTTTGGTGATTAAACTACTTGCCCATGTCATATCAACTAATAAAAATGGCGCAAATTGTTCTGATATGGTAACTACTTGTATTTCTTTTTGTGGACGGAAATTATTATTTAAATCGCGTTTCGATGTAAAGCTATTCTTTTCTACCACCCTATCTTCGGAATAAAATTGATTTGTGGTGTATGAACCTACATTGTAAGTTGAACGATAAGCGTGACTTAAAGTGAATGATTTAAAATGCTTCTTAATTTTTTCAATCTTTGTTAATCCATCGTATGTAATTCTCCAATTAGGTAATGGTATTGCAGGAAATGAACTTTTACCCATTTCTCCTACGCTTTTGCCAGTGTATGCAGCCAAAAAAGCAGGTATTAAAACTTCCTGTGCCGTTGGACCATAGCCATCATAAAATCCACCACTATCAACACCTTCTGAATAATTACCAGTGGTAGTACCTAATAATTCTGAAACTGTTTTGCGATTTTCTCTCATTTCTTCAAAGGTTTCAGAAGCGTATGTTTGTTTATCAAATTTTTTAAATGCAGTTTTCCATGTTATTATTGATACACTATAATTTCCAGTTACCATAGGACTTTGTGTTATATATCCATAATTATCAGCTAAAGAATCAAGTGGACTGTATCTGTATATTCCAGATGTATTTAATGAAGAAGACTTGGTGGCATTTAATTCAACTTTAAAATCTTTAGCAGGTTCAAGATTTACTCTCGCTGTAAAATTCTTACTTTCAGAATTCATAAAGCTGGTGTTCAAATTTTCATTTTTAGTAATCCATCCATTTTCATTAGCTCTTGCTAAAAACTTTGTGGCAGAATCTTGCTGGCCAAAAACATAACCAAGTCCAGGAGCATTTTTATTTCCATCATCCATACCCAAAAATCTTGCATTTGGTAAAAAACCTGGTAAAGAAGAGCCACGTGTTTCAGTATAAGACACTGAACCAGTACGAATGGTCATTACCAATCTGGCTAATGCCTCCACCAATAGATTATCTTTTTTGGTTGTATCTTCTTTTGCTTTTGCATTTTTGTCCTCTGTTTTCTTATCAGTGGCCTTTCCTTTATCATCTTTTTTGGGCGCTTCTTTGGACTGCTGTTGCTTTTTACCGCTTAATACTTTCTTAAAATAGGGCACTTTATTATATAATGAAACCATATTTAAGTTAGCATTAACTTGTTTGTTATTAGAATTAGAAATAGTATTTCCTAAATTAAACTCAGCAGGAGCAGGTGTAGCTGCAACCCAATCATAATTTCCTGAATACTTGGCTGTGGCTGTTACCCAATTTAAAAATGGCAGTTTATTGATAGGCACATTCCAATTTAAATTAGCCGTTTGATGATAATTGGTCATCCTTCCAAAGTTTTTCAAATTTGAATTCAAGGAATCTCGAATGACCTTAATCGTATCAGCATCATCAGGTCCTTTGAAATCTTTCCACCTCTTACCAGCTATTTCATCAATACGCGCATTGGTGGTTGCAGTAAAATCAAAAGCAATAGATTTACTTAAATCATACTTGAAATCAAAATTTCGAACATTGGTAAATGATTTGTTATAATTTCGAAGTATGATAATGTCAGAATTAGGAGTTGTATTCCTAGGCTTATTCACGTTATACATACGGTCATAATCGGTACGCACTCCAATACGTGATGGCATTAAATTAAAATTAAAATCACTAATAATTTTAAAGACTTCTTTTTTAAGAAAACTAACTTTCGAAAGTGGCTTGTAATTTTTAGGATTATTATTAAAGTTATAGGCAATACCACCTCTGTAGTTAATGGTACTATCAGCCTCTACTAGGAAGCTAGTTCTATATATTTCGCTGTAAGAATAGTTCAAAGAAAAATTTTCAACATCATAAATATGTGCTTTGGTTTTACCTTTTCCTTTGTTCTTTTTTACGTTTGTAAAATTAATACTTCTGCGCTTGGTGTAATCACGCGTAATATTTACAATTGAATCTTTTCTATCTCTATTATCTCTATAAACTTCTCTATAATCTTTCATTGTCACATCAGGGTCCAAGGGATTCCATTGTGGGTTGATAAATGTTTCTGAAAGACCTACATACATGGGTAAAGAGATATTATAGGCTTCTGGGAAAAATTTCTGCAATTTAACTGTTGATGATAATTCATAAGACAATAAATTATCCATACTTCGTTCCATTATTTTTTGTTCAACACCTCCAAACCCTTGTGTTTTCCAATTTCCAGCAGCACTCACATCTGCAAAATCTGCCAACTTAGCTTGCATACGAGCGGTTGCAGCAAACCCTCCCTTTTCATCAAAATCAGTTAAACGCAATTCATTCACCCACATTTCGGCACATTTAGGCAACCCATCATCTTTATCAGATGGTGTATTTTTTTTAGGATTTTTTATCCCAACCATAATTGTTTTTACAGCCGCTAAATTTGGATTTCCAACAACGGTGATATATCTGTCTTGAAAAGTACTTGTGCTATCTTTCCTAGTAAATGGACTTGAAAGATCCCATTGTGGGTATTCATAATTTCTTTTAAGTTTTACATCGGTTAAGGTTTTAAATACTATCTCTAAATCATTATCTGTAGGCCATATAGCATTGGGATCATTATTGCCCCAAGCACTTGGAGCAATAGGCATTTCATATTCATAATAGTTTTGATCAAAATCGGTTCCAATACGCATAAAAAAGCGCAAATCTTCTTTTCTTAAAGCCGATTCTTCTCCTTTTGCCTCTAAATGCACAAACATCTTTAACCTCTTATACCTTCTTACATCAACAGACAAATTTTTATACGCTGCCTTGCTGTATCCATCTCTTAAATTACAAACCTTTAACACCAACGATTGCTCATTAAGTTGGCGTAAATTGGTGGTACTTTGGTCAATTACTCTTTTTATCCCAGGAGGAACAACGTAGTTTAATGGCACTCTATTCCCATTTTCTTCAATGTTTACAGCTGCAACTTCAAACTGAGTCTGGCTTTGGTCATCTTCTTGAATATATTCTCCTGGATGTCTTAAATCATAAATATATTTTCTCCAATCTCCCCTAATTAAATCCAATCTACCTAATCTACAAATCACAGGCTGATCAAAACCTTTTAAAAATATTCTCATAAATCGAATTGACCTAAAATCTGCAATTCCCCCAACTACTTTTTCAGGGCTTCTTAGAGGTATTTTAAATTGATACCATTTAATGGAGCGTGTTCCATTTTTAGTTTGCACATTAGCTGACAACACATCAGTGATATAATTTTGCCCCACTTGCATGCTGTTGGGGTCAATTTTTATTTTGTATTGATAGTAAGCTTCGTTATAGGTTAAATTGTTATCTCTATTAATGTCCTCAACATTCGGCAAGGTGGTAGATGTGATTGGGTATCCATCAGGTTGGTCAACCGATGAATTTCCCTCCAGTCCTCTAAATTCTTTGTAACGCTTCAAAACTGGAGCTTCTTCCGAATCGTATGCAGAACTTCTAAAATATTTAAAGTCATCTGCCGAAGGATCAGTTTGTGCATTAATAATGGCTGGAGCAGTAGCACTTGTAGAAGCAAATTTGTTTACCACTTTTGAAACATAGGCTGAATCAAAAAATGTTTTTTCATTTTCGTTACTTAATCCATCTAATCCAACATCCTGAAATTTTCGTGATTCAGGATTATTGTCAAAGGCATTTACCACTTGCTGCACTACAGGCACTATACCAAATCTAGTTGAATCGTATAAATTTGGGTCAGGTATGGTGGCGCTTACTGGCAAACCATTTTCAAACGACTTTCTAGAATCTTTCAAAATATCTTCGCTAACATCACCAAGATTAATGTACATATCACCTGTGGTATTTGGCGTAGGATTGTCCTCATTAAATGGATCCATCATCCAAAATTGAATGTATTCAATATTCGTTGTTTCAAAGTCGGTATTGTCAATTTTTCTCATCATACCACCCCAGCGTGTGCTTGGTGCTTCTAATGACCCATCTATTTTTAAACCTGCTGAAAAGGCTGTTGGATTTACGTCATAATTATAAGGTCCCCTTTCGTTTGGATAAAAAGCCAAGTCCAATACTGGAAGATTTGTTACTTGGGGGTTTTGAGGGGTTCTGTTTGGAAAAATCTCTGTTTCTAAAATTTCTCTTGTAAAATGGTTACTTTGTGCTACTAAATCGTTTTTAATATGATCAGGTGTCAAACTGTTGCTTCTAAAAAATAAGGGGTCAATTACATACCAAGAAAACTTAGCACGATTCATCCCAATTTTTAAATCATTGTTCAAACTTGCCTCAGGAAATAATTCAGGTTGCCCTTGTGGAATACTTGCTAAACTCCAATTTTGAACTGCTTTAATATCAATTAATGCCTGACTACCTTCAAAATCATCAATATATGAGTTACCTTCTTTTGTAACAGCTTTGTTATGCCCTGGTATAAGTTGTGCAAATTCCCCTTGCAAAGTCAATGTTGATTTTTCTTTGGTATCAATAAAAGGAATTTTATCTACTAATCTTGTCAATAATGGAACCTCAGTTTTATAATTGGCATCTAAGCCCCAAATTGTATTATTAATTGGCTCATCACCCATATTTACCTTTTGTGTTAAAGGTCGCTCACTCAGGTTTATAATTGTTCCTCCTAATGTAAAATCTTTATTCACTTTATGATCAAAGTGCATCCCTAACATTCTTCGCCTTTGAATATTAAACATACTTTGACTTTCAAGTTGAACTTTTATGGGTTGATTTGATGCCAAAACACCTTCATTAATGATTTTCAATCTACCTAAGGAGTAATCTACTGTATAGTCCACATTTTCTTGTAACACAGCACCGCCAGCTGTAACTGTTACTGAACCTTGAGGAATATTAGTAGCGTTTAGTGCAATGTCAGATCCTGATGCTGACGAGTATTGCCCCTTGATTTTAAACCTGTTTTTTGAAGGAATTTGCTGTGCCGCTGTTTTTGTTGAATCGTAAAGCTCTTGAAAAACATATTTGTTTGCTAAGGCCTGCTCATTTGCTGCAAATTGTCTTCTTAAGTTGCTTCCAAAAGGTTCTATAACTGGAAAATAAACGCGGCCATTCGATTTGTTTATTGTTAATCCATCAATAAAGTCGAAATAACCATCGGGAATTCGCTCTTGCTGGTTATTAATTTTATCCATACCCAAAACTTGGATCAACACCTTTTTATTTACTGAACCTTCAGGAATATAGTTTAAATCAACACCTCTTTGTAAATTAGCATGAAAAATATCTAATTTAAAATCCTTCACATCAATGTTGTAACCTCCAATAGAATACACATTTTTCATCATTAAATCCCAAATTGGCAATTTCACACGCACATTTGAGGGTTTCAATAATTTTACAAACAAGGCCCTAGGTGCTGCAATACCATCTGTTGAGAATTCACCTACTTGGTATGTTGCACTTCCAACGGTATACTGATAAGCAACTGCCAAAACCTCTCCATTGTTAAGTGCTTGATTTAATGAAATAAAACCCAATCTAGGATTAAATGTATATTCTGTTGGTAAAAGTCGCTTGGAGTTTTCTAATATTTCATAATCACGAACAGGAGAAAATGCTGGATTGTTACCTGTATTGTAAACACCGAGTAAGCTTGGAGCCTGAAAAATGTTTCGTATACTATCAAAAGCACCAGGTGTTTTTAACTTGGTGTATAGGTTATTGGAACCTTCATTTGATGGGTATGGACCCGAATTAATTGGGCCAACAGGAGGATCGATAAACTGATCAGCATACCAAGTTTGGTTTAAATTAGTAACAGGGTCTGAAGTTCTTCTAGATTCTCCCAAATCGGTTAAAGCTAAAATATTTCTGGTATTATCAACTGCACCACTTATATTGGTAATCCAAACTTCAATTTTAGTAATGTTTATATTTGAAGTAATTAAAGGTAAATTGGCCATGGCGCTATCATACCTATCTCTAAAATACTGCGCTAAAAAATAATGTTTATTGGCCTCATAGTTATCTCCATTTACTTCAAAACGTTGAATTTGAGCTCCTCCTTGTACATTTACTTCTTGTTTTTTACCTCTTTGTTCCGAAAATACAGTGGTTACATTGGTCTTTCCAAATTTCATTTGTGCTTTCAAACCAAATAAACTTTGACTTCCTGTAATTAGTGAACCCGTTAAAGGCAGGTTTACATTTCCAGCTTCTATTTTTTGTAAAATTTCATCTTCATAGCCCGTGTATTCTAATTTCATTTGGTTTTCGAAATCAAAAGCGGCCTCGGTATTGTAATTGGTGGTTACTTTCAGTTTATCACCAATTTTGCCTAATAAATTAATTTGAATTTTTTGGTCGAATTGAAATGTGCTAATTTTTCTTTGATTTTCAGCGATAGCAGGATTCTGGGTGCGCGAAGTGTTCACTCCAAATATTAATTCTGCTGCACCTTGTGGTCTAATGTCAACTGTATTGCCCCCAAAAATGCGGTCAAAAGTTTCATTATTAACCATAATTTTCGGAATTAGGCCTTTACTGGCATTCACTTGTTCGGCTTCATGACGCTGTTTCCAATAGCCATCAATCTGCTTTTCCATATCATAATCCAAATATTCTTTAAAGGTCATGTACGAAGGATTACGGTAGTTCATAGAACCCATTTTTTGTTCAAATTCGTAATTACCCGTTTTAAAATCGTACTGAATATCGGTTTTTAAATTCGATGGATCTTTAAGTTGTAAGGTTTGGGTTGGATCTATGTCGGTTGGGTCATAATTGTTATCAGTACCTGGAAATCTTGGTTTTGTATTTTTTCCAGTATCAGCAGGCGCTATAGGTACAAATGCCTTTTTGAAACTAGGCTTTACAATAGCAGCCGAACCTAACACTATAGCTAGCATAGGTACAACTATAAAAAATAATATCGTATTTAAACTTTTAAATGCTTTCACTAAAAACTAATACTACAGCGATTTTAAGGCTACTTTAATAATGTCTTCAACTGCCGCGTTTGAACTCAACTGGGCTATTGCTTTATCAACTGCCTTTTCTGCTGTATTTCTAACAAATCCTAACATAATTAGTGCAGATAACGCTTCTTCTTTTACTTTATTGTTCGGATTAAAGCTAAAATCAGGTAAGGTTTCATTTTTCCCAACTTTGGCTTTGAGGTCAACTATAATGCGCTGTGCCGTCTTTTCTCCAATTCCTTTCACATTTTTAAGAGCCCCAACATTTCCGTTTATGATGTGCTGGGTTAATTCTAAAGGATTGTAACTCGATAAAAACATTCTAGCAGCTGCCGAACCAACTCCTGATACAGAAATGAGTTGACGAAATAAAACCCGCTCACTTTCTTCAAAAAATCCAAAACCAGTTTGTGTAAAATCATTTTGATTTACCGAAACATGTGTCAACAACCTAATTTTATCATTAATCTGATGTAATTTCGAATAGGTGTTTAACGAAATATTTAAGGTGTAACCCATTCCACCACAATCAATTACAACATGTGTTGGAGATTTTTCTATCAATTTTCCTTCAATATGATTCAACATTTGCGCAGTCCTTTTTTTTCGGGAGTGCAAATATCTAAAATTATGGCAAAGCACCTAAAAAATTCAGTAAATTTGATTAATATTCATAAAATCAATAAACATTAGCATAATTTGGGCGCATCCTTCCATTTTCATTAGCCCACATGTGAAAATTGCCTTAAGAATAAAATGGGAAGGTCGTGCCATACGCTGTATCTTTTTTTGCAACCCTCTTCCATCTCTAAAAAAAAGGATGCCGCTCCTGTCACTTGCGCAAAACACCCAACCATATATTAAGTTTTACTGCTTTTAAACTTTATATTTAAATGCCTCTCCTTTTAATTTTAGAAAAGTTTCTTCATCACTATTAAAAATCAATTTTTTCAAGCATTTATCGTGTTAAACTATTATTAGCGTTTAATTTTTACTTATTTTGCAAAATGTTAAATAATACTCATTTTACTGATTAAAAAAGCAAATGGCTTTTTAATAAATTTACAATGGTTTATAATAATGAAAAAAAATTTGGGGCAACGCAATTATGCTATTTATTTTGCATAATCAATAAAACAAAGCCAATAAAAATGATATAAAAAAGTATGCTGTATTTTTCGAAACTTGATAGTTTAAGGTTTATTGCGTTTTTTTTGGTGTTTTGGTCACACAACTTCGTTCCTTGTTTTAATAAATGGGCAAACGAGCCATGGCGAAAATTTTTAAATCCATTTTTTGAAACCGGAATAAACGGAGTTCACATTTTTTTTGTCATCAGCGGATTTTTAATCACCCATTTATTGATTAGAGAACATCAAATTTCAGGTGAAATTAATGTCAAAAAATTTTACTTACGAAGAATACTTAGAATTTGGCCATTGTATTATTTAATCATGATTTTGGGTCTGTTTATATTGCCAAATCTGAGTAACATTTTTGAGTTTTGCGGAAGTTATTGGATGAACTTAAGCTTCCTTAATAATTTTAATGCTGCCGAAAGTGCCAATTGTTTTTCAACACATGTTGTTATTGCTTGGAGTGTTGCTATCGAAGAGCAGTTTTACCTATTTTGGCCAATAGCATTTTATTTGTTTTACAAACGAGGATATCTCATTGGATTTTGCATTATTGTAATGGTAATGAGTATGATTTCTACCAAATATTTTTCTTACTTTTCAACTATTGCTAATTTGGTTTACTTGATGACCGGTTGTTTAGGGGCATTGCTATTCGAAAAATATCGAAACTGGTTTGAACATGGCATTTTTAAAGAAAAAAAATGGTTTTACCTTTTTATATTAATACTATGCTCAACCATGCTTATAGCCGAACATAGCGCTTATGGTAAGTTTATCAAAGTTTTATTTCTTCCACTATTATACTTATATTTTGTTTTGTACACCATCATCAATAACACAAGCAAACAAACCTTTCTTTCCTATCTTGGCAAATATACCTATGGCATGTATTTTTATCATCCTTTAATTTCTATATTCATCCGTATTTTGTTTGATAAAATAGGTATACCATACCTTGACAATGGAGTAAATTTTGGCATTGCATCTGTCATTGCATTGATAGTAACTACTGTGGTTTCAATTATTTCATATAATTATTTTGAAGGCTATTTTCTGAAACTAAAAAGTAAATTATCAGTAGTAAATACGAGAGTTTAAATACATTTTAGTTTATGAATACCATTCATTACTTTTAACTAAATCAAAGGCTTCTTATACCAATGTGATTAATTAAATATGCCAATCATTTACAAATCTTACATTGTTTAAAGCCGACAGGAAAGAAGTTTAGCACGAATGAAGTGAAGCAATTTGGGCCATTACTTATTTCACATCCGTATTAATTTAGGTTCTAATTAGTCGTCCCTCAAAAAGTCATTTTTAAACGGGAGAGATGTTGGCCTTG
>DAORKI010000096.1:0-13708 GCA_035439485.1 Bacteroidia bacterium | reverse complement strand
TAGGAAATCCAATAGGCCTATAGGAATTGGACTTTTTGAGGGACGACTAATTATTGTATTATTTTAAACTAATCTATAGCAAAAAAAGAGGCCTCATAGTAATGAAGCCTCTTTTAACCAATTAACCTAAAAAAACTACTTAATCAATTTAGTTGTCTGAGTTTGACCATTAAAATTGATGTTTACAAAGTAAACTCCTTCACTTAAATGAGCAGTGCTTAAAACAACTTTATCATTACTTACATTTTTATTCATAGTTGTAGTAACTTCTTTACCTAATGCATCAACCAATAGAATTGTTACCGATGTAACATCATCAAAGTTAAAGTTGATAACAAATTGGTCACTATTTCTGGTGATTGTTGGTGTATTTGATGATTTAAATTTATCTGAAACTAAAGTTAAAGTTTGATTAACCTCACCCACACAAATATCTTCTGAAATATTTACAGAAACATTGAAGTTTCCAGAATGAGCATAAACATGACTTACAGTTGTTCCTATGGCTGTTTCACCATCTCCAAAGTTCCAAACAAGGTTAGCATTTGGATTTGCTAAGCAACTGAAATCAACTTTAATTCCATTAGCTACTTCTACTGGAGATCCTATTTGAATACTGCCTTCAACCTCTATTTTTGATTCTACAACAATTTCATCATTTAAGTTCTTGCAATTTGCACCATTATCATAGGTTATTGAATAAACACCTGCAGAAAGATGGTTGATTGTATTATTTGAGGCTGTATTTTCAGCCACTTTTGTTCCTTTATCATCTTTGATTAAATAGGTCCAATTGCTGAAATTACTTGTATTTATAAGTTCAATTGAACCATCCTTAGAATTTGAACAGCTTGCATTTTCAACAAGTACAGCTGGGTTTTTAGCAATATGTATCATGAATCTTGGAGCAGTATAAGAAGACTCCATATAAAATTGATAAATTCCTAAATCATTAATATTAGTTTTTGAACCAGTCTTTAAATCTTCAAACACAACACATGCTTTATTATCAAAAATTTCTAAGCCTTCAAAACTTAAACTGTAGTTACCAGAAACACCAACCTTAACTCTCACAGGAATTGATAAGTTAGCCTCATCCATAGGCAAAGTGTTTACACTTAAATCTTTATTATTTGCAACAAAAGCTATGGATGGAACCTCAGCTTTAGAGCTATATAATTTCACAGCGTCAAATTTACCATCAAAACTATTGCTAGCATTTTCATTAAATCTAACTATAGCTTCGTCTTTGTAATTATTTCCTTCTAACTTAGCTCTGAATAAAGCACCAGCAGTTAATGAATTACTACTTCTAATAAATGTAGGGTTACCAGCAACTTTAATATTCTCATTTGCTTGTAATACTGGGCTACTTGCATTGGTTTTAACGTAAAAACCTTGTGAAGATGGAATTAAATTAGAACCACCATTGGTGCTTACACCGCCAATGTAGGTGGCATATTGACCTAAATCAGCTTGCCACAAATAAATGGCATCATCTACATTTGTTTTTGTCCAACTAGGGCTATCCCAGTCAATTGTAGAAGGATATGGGTTTGCTACCATGTTAAATCCATCATCATCAATACTACCACTTGAGGAGAATGAAACTCCAAAATCAAAATTACCTTTTGTGGTTGGACCAGTAACATCAATTAAAATATTAGTTGTATTTACAAAACCAGTTCCTAAATAAGTCCAGTATCCAACACCCGGGTTAATAGCATCAACATTAGCATTTGTAATTGGTGCATATGAAGTTGCGTCTCCAAATGGGGCCAAGTCAAATTCAAGATATGTGTATATGGAAATAAAACTTCCAGCAGGTCCTGTTGCGCCTACAAATCCAGAAGTTGGGAAATTGTCGGTCCACTGATTAATTTTCGCATTTTGAACAGGTGTACCTAAAATAGCCCAGCCAGTTAATCCGCCTGGAGCTAATCGTTGCATAGTAATGTTACCAATAATATTACCCACAGTAAGTGGTGCAATACGGGCTGTTCTTGTTAATGAAGATTTTAAAACTAAACGGTGTGGATTACAATCAAATGTACCGTTAACACAATTCAATGTGTTTAATAAACTTTGCACTGAACCCAGTTTAACTCCTAAAAAGTTATTTAAATCAATATCAAAGAAATCAGTATTGGTAGTACCACCAATAATCTGTTGAGCTGATGTACCGTTTAAGGTTAATAATCCTTCTCGTGCATTAAAGCTGGCATTATTGGTAAAATTACCTTTTAAGTCAATAGCAAAGTTTGAAGCAGATACATCTAATGAACTTGCATTGATATTAATATCTCTATTAACCACGATGGCTTTATCTAAGGTTTTAACTCCTGTACCATTTACGTTAATAATATCAAATGTTGTAGATGCTGAACCACCAATAGTTTGGTTTCCACCATTAAAATTAAGTTCAGAAATCCCTGGCACAAATGCAGTCATGTTAACATTATTGTTCCAGTTTTTAAATAATGTGATATTTCTATTAAATACACTATTGTCAACTATACCTCCATTAATGGTGAAATCTCCATTCACTATGATATCAACATTACTTAAGGTTTTAATGCTATTGTCTGAGAAAATTAGGTTATTGTAATTTAATTGAGGTAATAATGTTCCTGGTTGAGTTCCATAATATTCAACTGTACCGCCTGTTGATGAGGTAAATTGATTAAAGTTACCTGACGGGAATACAAAACTGAATGCTCCAGTAGCTCTCATTCGCAACAATCCTGTTCCATCTCCATATCCAAATACATTTAAAATATGATCATTTAAATCAAGTGTACCATTGTTTGTTAATACAGAACATGTTCTGCCATCTGCTGTAACAGTAACAGTATGTCCGCTTGCAATTTTTACGATTTGAAAGGTTGGTGTTATGCCTGAAGCAGGTCCTGCATGGCCAGAAACCGACCAAGTGGTTAAACCATCCCAATCTCCACCTAGAGTAGCATTTCTACTATATAATGTGTCGATAGTTTGAAATTCTGACGACTCTCCACAAGTGTAATCACCATCAATAAAGTTAACCCCTGTTAAGGTCATGGTGTTTAGTATGGGATCAACTGTTCCTGGAATACCGCCTGTTGGGATCCATTGCGGCACAACATATCTTCCTGTTACATAAGCAGCTTCATTACCGTTCACAAAAATGTCTTGGTAATTGTATTGATGGGTAAGATTTAATCCACTAAATCCTGTTCCCCTAACTACCCAAAAATAATCTAACTCAAGGTCTAAGGCATCAGTTGTTGCAGGATGTTGAGATTTAACTGGATTTACTCTAATACTTCCAGCTGCTGAGTTTGCAGTGATGTTATACTGCGCAGGCATATAGTCAACATCGCTACCCACTGGAAATAGGAAATTTCCAGTACCTGTAGGGAACATTTTTACAACGCCACTATCGCTTAATAAACCATTGGTTTGAATCATTCTACTGCCACTAAAAACTCCAGTTACTGATGCGGTTTCTGCCAATCGTAAAATATATGCGTCAATAAATAATGATCCATTATTCAAATTTAATATGTTGTTAACACGCTGATTCGCGGTATTTGATACTCCTGCAATATTATCAATTGTTAAATTTCCAAACTGCCCAGAGCCATTACCACCTATGTATTGTTTTACAGTACCTTGACAAATAATTTTACCCAAACCTGATGACTTGTGAGTAGAACTGTTATCAATATTCGCGATACTTGTTATTGTATTTCCACCATCATTTAATGTCCCTTGGGTAAGAATCAAATCTTCATTCACTCTGATGTTTGTATTCACATCCAAAAGAACAGTACCTGTAGGGAAAGTATTATTAATTTTTAAATTAGCAAAATTGGTCAAATTTCCAACTACGCCAGTAATGTTTTGATTGGCACTAGTTGAAGCAAATGATGTTACTTGAGAAGAAGTTCCTGATTGATAACCTCCTGAATTAATTCCAGTGGCACTTGCGCTATTGTTGTTAATCAAGTTCGACAATAAATTCACATCAAGGCCATTGGCATTAAAGAAACTAAAATCATTGTTAATTAATAGATTACCATTAATTGTAAGTGGATTATTTATTGGACGCGCTGTTGCAGTGTTAATAGCAGAATTTCCATTTACTGTTAAATTGTATATTGGAACTAAAGCATCAATTGAAAAAGTTTGCGGAGAACCAATTCCACCTTGTTGGCAAAGTACTGTACCACCAGTAACAGAATTTGTTGCAGCTTGCAAAAATAAATCTCCAAATGATGTTCCGCCACCTCTTATTAATCTTAATGTAGAAGTTCCACTCATGTTGAAAATACTTCCAAAATTTAACACCTCCAATTTTGCTCTTGTTGGAATTGCATTCGAGCCATTAATAATAACAGTACTATTGTCCGCTTGTTTGTATATTAAAGAACCCGAGGTAACTGAAGCATTTCTTCTAATTTGACCATTTACAAACAAAGTTCCATTTCCTTTAACTTCAATTTCTGGTAACCCTACCGATGAATATTCTATATCATTATTTACTGCATTTCCAGCTGAGCCAATATTTACAGTTCCTTCGTCAATTTGTAATTTACCAATTAAAATTAAGTCAGCCAAGTTGCTGTTAGCTACCCCTATATTTAATATACATGCTGAATGACTTACTTGAATTTTAGCAGTTCCAGGTATTGTGTATGGTACAGCTTGGTCAGTTATTGTTAAACTGTAACCTCTCGAAAATTTTGCCGTCCCATTAAGTAAAATTAACCAATCATTAGTAGGTGCAACTAAGGTTCCTCTAACATCAAAATTATATTCGTTTATAGCTGCAACACCACGGTTAATGGTAAATCTATTCAACTCTGTATAAGCAGCGGCATTAGTACCAGCTATAGCTCTATTACCTGTCCCTGTAGAGAAATAATTACAAACACGAGAACCATTTTTAAAATCGAGTGTACCATTATTAGAAATTGACCCAGTGTGATTGAAAGTATGTGTAACTGCCGGGCCTAAGTTTGCTACTTCAAATGTTGCCCCACTAAACACGTTGAAGTTTCCATTTACATTCAATGTTTGGGCAAAATTATTTCTCAGCTGTGAAGTTCCCGCCTGAAAACTCATACTACCTGTAACATTTATAATTTTTGAACTTGCGTTATTAAATTCGCATGTTCCAGGGCCAACCATTCTAAAAATACTATTGATTGTTAAATCAATATTTGGCATAGTTATAGTTTTACCAGATTCAGGATTTATAGTTAAAAAGTTATATCCATTTAAAACTAAGGCACTTGGAAGGGCTGTTACAGTTGGTATAGTAAAATTATGTCCAGACGTATAGTACTCCACTGTTCCACCTGTATTACCTAGAAATAATCCAAAATCACCTGCGGGAAATACCGCTGTTGGTGTAGTTGAAGAAATTCTAATGGTGCCGGAACCAGTAATACCAAATCCATTAAGTACTGAAAAATTATGTCCAGTTGTTGTTCCTACATCTATGGTGGAGCTAGCTCCAATAAATAAGTTACCAGATTTTGCTCCATTAGCAGTAACGGTTACAGAATGAAAGAAACTTACTCCATCACCAATAAATACCGGATTTTTTGGACCAGGTGAAGTTGCAGCTGGAGCACCTGAATGGCTAATATTAGACCAAGGTGTGGTAACTGGATTTATATCTTCCCAATTTCCATTTTTGGTAGAGTAAAAGGCAATTACTTCTTGGAAAGGATCATCAGGGTCTCTATCACCAGCGGTAAATTCACCATCAATGATTTGACCAAAAACACCCGGATCAATTATAATTTGATTTGTAGCTTCATCAACCTCTGTTACGTCTCCAGAAACCCAAGTTACATCTAATGGCTGATAATAAGCAGCCACATACTCTGATTCAGAAACACCAACCCCAGTTACTACATCTGTTTCATCATAAGTGTATATATGTTCTACATTGGCAGCTCCTAAAACGAATCCAGAACTCGAAGTTTTCCAATGATATTTTAAAGCTTGGTTACTTGCAGTTACAACAGGATGCTCACTGTTAACAGCTCTGATATTAATGTAACCATAAGTTGTAGGTGTTCCTGTAATGTTAATGTAGGCTGGCGTATATTTTGTTGAAGTACCTAATGGATATAAAAAGGAAACATTCGTGGCATTATATCTTTTTCTTATTCCACCTGCTGATGCAATTCCATCAGTTCTAACCATTTTAGTATTGTTAAACGATGTTCCTGTTCCTGTTAAAGCATCATATACTCTTGCATTAGTAGTTAAATTTAATGTGAATAATCCAATATCCAAAACACCGTTAGCTAATCTTAGTGCAGTTTCAACCTGTAAATTGGCTACCAAAGTTGTTGTTCCACTTGGCTTGTTTAAGTTTAAAGTTTGAATACGTCCTGCACCATCACCGCCAATAGTTTGAGCACCTGTTCCAACAAGTGTCAAGCCTCCTAATCCATTCACTAAACCTGTAATAAAGGCATTTCCAGATAAGTTTATTTTGCGGGTAACATCGTTAAATGTTCCTTTAATCACATTCAAATCATTTAATATGGTAAGTGAAGTAGCAGAGCCGGCTAGAAAGCATGTTACAGTTAATGGTTTGTTAACTGTTAAATTATAAATTCCAGAAGTAATGGTACCATTTAATGTAAAATATTGGGTGGTTGGACCATTGAAAATTGTTGTATTATTTCCAGGTGTATACGTTGTTCCCACATTGATAGAAAAATTTCTCTTAACTGAAACATTATTATTATTGGCTTGCAGTACAGGGCTATTACCTGTTACAATTACTAAATCTTGATTTATCACCAATGGTTGAGCTAATATTGGAGAAGCCAATGCAATACCAGCACCTATAATTTGGTTTGCTAAAATCAATTTTCCACTTCCTGCACCTGCTTTGTTGATATTTACATTAAATAATGGTACTGTTGAATTCAGCGTAAAGTTAGCAGCAGAAGCTGGAATAGTTAAATTTATGGTACCATTGGTAACATCATAATTGGTGCAGCCTAGTAAAAGTCCGCCATCAACAGCTGTTCCAGTTTCGGGATTTGCAATATTTAATGTACCTCCACTCATAAAAAATCCTTGACCAGAATATGGTAAACAAAAACGCGGAAAGTCAGTATTACCACTACCTGTAGTTGTACCATCTACATTAAGAATTCCTGTTGTCATGGCAAAGGTTCCAGCTTGTGTTCCACCTGAAACAACTGGACGAATTTTTTCAACTGTACTTGTACCTCCATCAATTGATATTAAACCACTTAGACCCAGTATTAAACCTTCGTTTCCTATAGAAAATGTTCCTGATGAAATCTTAAATTCACCATCAACTTGAATTCCATTTGATAAGCCATTTATTAAGGCTGATGCTCCATCAATCCATAAGCGACTAGTAGAAGGAATAGTAAATAAACCTCCTCCATTAATTCTAGTTAAAGTATTATTAACATTTAATCGAATAGTTCCTGTAATCAACTGTAATGCATCACCATTAGTATATAATTGTAGGTTACCAGATGCTGCAGATGTAACCTGCAATGTTGTTCCAGCATCAATTCCTTTATTAACAATCAATGAATAAAAATTCGTATTCGAATTACATGCCAATACTGAACCGGAAGGACCTGAGAACTTAACATTTACAGCACCATTGGTAGAAGCAGTGAATTGTGCAGAATTACTGAACTGAACCGTACCACTATTCGTAAAATTTTTAAGTACTTCGAGTGTATGAATTGCATTGAAATTACCTGAATTAAAAGTAACGCCAGATGAAATTACAATATTATTATTTACTAAATAATTAATTACATTAGTAGCTGCATTTCCTAGAGTAACTACTAAACTTCCACCACCAGTATTGCTTAAATTCAAGTTTCCATTGATGGTATAATTTGTAGGATTTGAACCATTGGGAAATATACAAGTATTGGCCGAACCAGTACTATTGGAAATGGTTAAGTTATTGTATGTAAGCTGACTTGGCAAGGTACCAGCTACATCATAATATTCAATGGTACCTCCTGCCGCTGAGACAAATGCTGTAAAGGTTCCGAGAGGGAAGTTAGTTGAACTTATTTTCAGCAAACCTAAACCAGTAACCGTACCTAAATTATTACCTGCCAATACACCTAAATCAAGGGTGGCATTAGATTGAATAAAGGTTGCTGTAACTGTTCTTGCTACAGCTGTATTAGTTACAATTTTATTATTGATTATAAAAACTGCATCAGCAGCTCCAGGAACCGCTGGACTAACAGAGGTCAAACCAGTGGGATCAGTGGTCCAAACACCAGGATTGCTCCAATCACCACTAATGAAAGTGTAATAATTAGTAGCCCTTGCATCATTAAGGAATGCATTGTTAAATGCAATGAGCAGTAATAAGGTTTTTAAAAAATTTTTCATGCTTTTTTTTGTAAAGTAATAGATCATTGGTTGGTATTCTTGTTTTATTTTATAATTTCTCGTTATTAACATCGTTCTGTTTGCAATATTTTACATGCCACAAAGTGCAAAAGTAACACATTTTTATCAACAAAACACGATTAATATTATTTTTTTTATGTTAAACTTAACAAAACGATAATATAAACCTCAAAAAAGCATCTACCAATATCGCGCTAAAATGCTGTTTATCAACAATTAAAAAGATTAAACGAGGTGAAATGAAGTTAATTTATCTTTCAATTTTAAACTTGATGAAATCCTAAAAAATTAGAAGATTCAATAATAATTACAAGATACTAAATATCAACATTTTACATTTACAAAAAATCTTATAAATGTAAAATAATCAGATAATTATTCTAATAAAATATTGATAATCAATATTTTAACTAATTCTAAATAAATCTTTGAAATATATTTATTTGTCATTAAATAATGACAAATAATCGAAGTGAAATTCTGCTATTTTTGTCTAAAAAAGACTAAAATAGGTACTCCATTAAAGTTAAAATTTTCTCGCATTTTATTCTCAACAAATCTTCTATAAGGTTCTTTTATATACTGAGGTAAATTGCAATAAAATGCAAAACTTGGTGCATGAGTTGGCAATTGGGTAATAAACTTGATTTTAATGAATTTTCCTTTATATGAAGGTGGTGGATTATTTTCTAAAATAGGCAACATAACATCATTTAATTTGCGTGTTGCAATTTTTTGAATTCTACTCTTGTATACTTCAACAGCTGTTTCAAGCGCCTTCAATATTCTTTGTTTCGTTAAAGCTGAAACAAATACAATGGGAATATCTTTAAACGGGGCAATTTTTTCTCTAATTTGTTGTTCGTATAATTTAGTAGTTTGATTATCCTTTTCAATTAAATCCCACTTATTAACTAAAATTACTATGCCTTTATGGTTTCTTTCGGCAAGGTGAAAAATATTCACATCTTGAGCTTCAAATCCTTCTTGTGCATTAATCATAAGTAAACACACGTCTGATGATTCAATAGCGCGAATCGAGCGCATTACAGAATAAAACTCTAAATCTTCATGTACTTTTCCTTTCTTACGAACACCCGCTGTATCAACTAAAACAAAGTCATGGCCAAAAGACTGATATCGTTTGTGAATAGTATCTCTGGTTGTCCCAGCTATTGAGGTAACAATATTTCTTTCTTCACCAATTAAAGCATTGAGTAATGAAGATTTTCCAACATTCGGCCTCCCCACAATAGCAAACTTAGGCAAACGTTCTTCTTCCTTATCAATTTGCACATCGGGATTCAATTTCTTCACAATTTCGTCCAATAAATCGCCAGTTCCGGCTCCACTTGCTGAAGATATGGGATACAATTCACCTAATCCTAAACTATAAAACTCGGCAGTCATTTGGTGTCTTTCGCTATTGTCTACCTTATTCACTACAACAAATACAGTTTTTTTTGATTTTCGCAGTAATTGTGCAACAATTTGATCGTAATCATGAATTCCATCAACCACATCTACAACAAAAACAATAATATTGGATTCATTGATAGCGAGTTCAACCTGTTTCCTTATTTCTGCTTCAAAAATATCATCACTTCCAATTACATAGCCACCTGTATCAATTACACTAAATTCTTTTCCATTCCATTCACATACTCCATAATGCCTGTCACGAGTAACACCACTCATCTCATCAACAATGGCATGCCTGCTGCCTGTAAGCCTGTTAAATAAAGTAGATTTTCCAACATTGGGCCTTCCTACAATGGCTACTATATTACTCATTTTAATTTTTTTGGAGTGCAAAGTTAATTTTAAATCCTTGCTTTATCGTTTAATAAAATATAAAAGATTGCTTTAAGATGTCTTTTTAAAACAAAAAAGGCGGTTTCTAGTTTGAAACCGCCTTTTAAAATTTAATTTAAATTAATTTATTGTTTTACCAATCTGAAAACAGATTGAGCACCCTCTTGGGTAATAGCGTTTACTACATAAACACCATTTTCAAGTTCAGTTCCAACAATGAATTTTTGATTTGTTACTACTTTCATTTCTTTTACTAATCTTCCAGTCATATCAAAAATGTTAATTTGAACTACTTCATTTGTAGAAGCATTCACTATCATATTTGTTTCTCCTGTGAAAGGATTTGGCATAGCAGTAGTTTCGATACCTGAAAATTCAACAGCAGAAATTAAATTTCCTTCTTCATCAATTGCTGTCTCGTTTTCATCTCTAGCAAGGCTGCTGATGGCAATATGACATGGCGTACCAAAGTTACCCCAAACTGAAGCTCTTTTTGCTCTAACTGTAACATTGTAATGTCCAATTACTAAACCAGGAACTGTATTAAAATAAACAGCGTTTGTATTAGTGGTAATTTTAGAAGCGATAAGGGCGTTTGTGTTAAAATCTCTGAATTCAAACTCATATTGAGTAGCAGAGGTAATAGGATCAGCTACTAAGCGATTATTTGAAGAAATTCTATAATCAAATTTACCACAGTCAATAGCTCTCACTTGTGTATTAGGAACTCCACAAATTGAAGGATCGCAATAAGTACCAATGGTACAGAATGAACTGTAATCACTGAAAAGATTATTAATAAATACTCTTATTCTAACTTGGTATTGTGTTCCATATTGTATAGATGGCAATAATGATCCTAACAATACATAATTTGTGGTGGTATTTTTTGTATTTAATAATGTTGTTTGAGTTGCATCCCAAATTTCCCATTCAAAACTGGTTACACCAATGATTTGATTGCAAATGATAGCTGAATTTAAAGCTAGCGTTTGATTTGCACAATCTGCAGGTCTTAAAGCAGTTGCAGGAACACAACTTTCAAATTCTGCATCAACCGAAGCTGTTGCTGTGCAACCATTATTTGAAGTTACAGTTAATGTATATGTTCCATCAGTAGTAACTGTAATTGAATTTGTAGTTTCGTTGGTATTCCAACTATTGCCAGTGGCAGAAGATGAAGTTAAAATTAACACATTTCCTTGGCATTGAGTAAGTGGACCATCTGCAATAATGGAAGCAGTTGGATTCGCTTGAACTGTAACTTGAGTGTTTGCAGTTAATGTTGGTATAGTATATTTTAAGCAGAAACCATCGCCCATTGCATATCCATTATTATTATTAAAATAATTTAATGAAGTAATATTGGATGTTGTTCCACTAACTACTGCAACCCAATTAGCACCAGCATCATTTGTTCTCATAATGTTTCCACCATTTCCAGCAATAACAGCTGTAGTAGCTGATTCCATTTTTGCGCCAAACAAATCAGCGCCAACAATACTACCTGGACCATTCCATGTAGCTCCTCCATCAAATGATAATTGAACACGTCCTCCATCACCAGCGATTACTCCGTTAACACCACTCCAAGATATTGCATTCAAGTTGGTATTGTAAGCTGAAGTTTGAGCTGACCAGCTTGAACCACCATTAGATGTACCCCAAATAGTTCCGTTATCTCCAACGATTGCACCATTGTTTGCATCGGCAAAAGCAATCGCATTTAAATTTTCAGCACCTTGTGTTCCAGCGCTCCAATTAGCGCCTCCATCACTTGTGGTTAAAACTCTACCTGATGTTCCAATAGCAATACCATTAGTTGCACTTGTAAACCATACAGCACTTAAGTTTTCACCAACTCCACTATTTTGGGTTGACCAAGTAGCTCCACCATCTATTGAATTTACAATTGTTCCGTTATTACCAACAGCCCAATAATTATTTGCATCAAAACAAAAAACACCATTCAAATCTTCAGCTGTACCACTGGTTCTATTTCCCCATGCAACACCATTATTAGTAGTCTTGTAAATTGCACCAGCGTCACCAACAGCAATACCTGAGGTACCACTATAAAAATCAGCAGCGTTAACAAAAATAGCAGCATTTTGATTTGACCAAGTAACACCTGCATTTGTAGTTCTATATGTAACACCACCATCACCAACAATAATAATAGCTGTATTTGTTCTTGCAAAAGCACTGGTATAATTTGCACTACCACCTGGTCCTATAGGCAAATAATTAGCTCCAGAATCAGTTGAACGTAATACCACACCACCATCACCAACAACATTTATTCTTGCACTACTGCGCATTTGGCATGATCTTAAATTTTCTGTAGTTCCACTGGTTTGAGCCACAAATGCACCAGCATTGGTACTTTTGCGTAAAATAACACCGCCATCACCAACTACAGTGGCTACATTTGCACCGTTTGTTCCAACACCATTAAGATTTGCAGCTGTACCACTCACTTGAATAGTCCATGTTGCACCACCATCAATGGTACGTAGTATAACACCATTATTTCCAACTGCATAACCTCTTAAAATATTTGCTCCAGCGCTAAATTGAATAGCATTTAATTGTTCAGCGGTTCCACTTGTTTGTGCTGCCCAATTTGCACCACCATCAGTAGTTTTTAAAATTGTTCCATTGGCACCACATGCGTAACCAGTAGTTGCGTCAACAAAATTTACAGCCATTAAATTTTGAACAGTTCCACTTGTTTGAACTGTCCAATTGTTACCTTTATCACTGGTAAACATAATTAAACCACCATCTCCAACAACATATCCACTTAAAGTATCAATAAAATGTACTGAATTTAAATTTTGATTCGTTCCCGTATTAAGCGTAGTATAAACGTTGCCATTGTTGTATGATCTTCTCATAAAACCTCCGTCACCAACTATAAAAACACGTGTTCCAACACTATAAACATCGTTTAAATCAGTTGTTCCACCTGTTGGTGATTGCTTTACCCAGCCACTTGAGCCAGCAACTTGATAATTTCCACTTGTGGTAACATTTAAAGTAGCATTTGTTGCACCTGGGATGTAAACACCGTTATTATACCATTGATAATTTGTCCCTCCAGAAGCATTTAGGTTCACATTTCCTCCATCGCAAAAAGTCACTGGTCCATCTGGGGTGACAATAGTCTGGGCTTGAACCGCTGACAAGGAAGCTAAAAGAGCTACTGTCAACATTTTAATTTTTGTAATTGTTTTTTTCATTTGAGTTATTTTTTGTGTTAATTAATCTAAACATCGAATGCAAATTTATTAATTTCAATCGTATTGACAAACTATTGTTTAAAACATTTTCAGACAAAGTAAATTTATTATTTCGCAGATATAAAAACTAGTTTAGACTTCTTTAAAGTAGAGTTTATGACAAAAAATAAATAAATATTTGTTTTAAATAATTTATTATTAATATT
>DAORKI010000095.1:5242-14403 GCA_035439485.1 Bacteroidia bacterium | reverse complement strand
TTCACCATTCAAAAATTCACCATTCACCATTCACCATTCAAAAATTCACCATTCATTTTCATTCTATCCTTTCTTTTTTCCATCCCCTTCTTTTTTTCTTCTTCTATATTGCAAAAAGAAATATATGCCACCACCAATAATTAGCGCAGGTAATAAATAGGATGAAGAAACTCCATTGTTTCCAATACTCACAAATACTCTACTCCATCTAATTTTATTAAAAATACTGGTAGCGTTATTGTCTAAACTTAACCAAACAAATACTGCTTTTCCAACAATGTGATCTTCAGGAACAAATCCCCAAAACCTACTATCTGCCGAGTTATGTCGATTGTCACCCATCATAAAATAGTAATCCATTTTTATAGTATATGTGTTTGCTTCTTTGTCATTCACATAAATTTTACCATCTTTTATGTCGAGTTTATTTTTTTCATAAACTTCTATAATTCTTTTATAAATAGGTAATGTCGACATGTTAAGTGGAATAGTTTCACCAGCTTTTGGTATTGTTAACACTCCATAATTATCAATATTCCATTTTTTTTGTGGATCGAAAGGAAAGGCATATTCGGCATAAACGCCAGGTTTGTCAAACATGGGTTCCACATGCACCACATTGCCAAATGTTTTAATTTTTTCGGCATTTTCTTTGGTCATTGTGAGTTCAAAATCGCCCATATTTGATGCCTTAGTGAACTCTGTAATTTGCATATCAAGTAAGGCTTTTGGATTAAAATCACTGCCATCGGTTTGCACATGATATTTCCATTGCATTTTTTCTGGCATGTCTGCCATTTTTCCATTGATATATAATATGCCTTGCCTCACTTCTAATTGATCTCCTGGAATCCCAACACAACGTTTAATATAGTTTTCTTGCTTGTCTACTGGCCTAAAATCTTCCATAGGATAATTAAAAACTACTACATCGTTATTTTTAATTTTACCTAAACCTGGAAGCCTAAAGTATGGTAATTTTATTATTTCTGAATATGACTTAACTGTTTCAGTAAAAGGCATGGTATGATGAGCAAAAGGAAATGAAATGGGTGTCATTGGAACGCGAGCTCCGTAACTAACTTTACTCACAAACAAAAAATCACCAATTAATAATGATTTTTCCATTGATGATGTTGGAATGGTAAAAGCTTCAATAAAAAAGGTTCTGATAAACGTGGCGGCTATTACTGCAAAAAGGATAGCGTCACCCCACTCACGTAATGGTGTTTTTTTCTTATCACTTTTATGAAACAAATAAAAAATTCCAAGAGTTATGATGCACAAGAAAATGAATAAAAAGATGTTCATTTGCTTTTTGGGTGTGCTTTCTTTTTTTGCCATATAATTTTTGTGTCTTTAATTTTTTTAAACAACGAAGTAAATGAATATTTCTGTTAATGAAAGTTAAGCCTCTAAAATACCTGCTCTCAGCTATTTTAATCAAAATAATTTAACTTTACTAAGCTGTATTTATTGATGAGTTATTTCATAAACCTAATACATCTTTCATCTCAAAAACTCCTTTCTTCCCAATTAACCATTGAGCAGCTAAAATAGCACCTTTAGCAAACCCTTCCCGGTTAATAGCTGTGTGCTTTATTTCAATTACATCTTCATCTGAAGTATATTTTATTTCATGGGTGCCAGGTACATTGGGTTCCCTAATGCATCGAATTGGAATTACTTCTGGACTTGTAAAAATACCTTCTTCCCATTGGTGATATTGATGATGATGATTTATAATTTCTTCGGCTAAAGTAATTGCTGTTCCGCTTGGAGCATCTAGTTTAGCGGTATGATGTATTTCAGTTAAGGATAGTTTGTAATTATGATGTGCGTTCATTAACTGAGCTAACTTTTTATTAAGGGCAAAAAATAAATTAACACCTAAACTAAAATTAGAGGCAGAAAGCATAGCGTTACCCGTGTTTTGACATGTTTCTTCAATGCTTTTTTTATTTTCACTCCATGATGTTGTTCCAATAATGACTGGGGTTCCAGCTTCAAAACATAACATAATGTTTTTCACCACAGTGTTGGGTGTAGAAAATTCAATGGCAACATCTGCTTTTCTTAAATTTTCAATATTCAAATCAAAAAGATTTTGACTACCAATTTTTAAAACAATTTCATGACCCGCTTGAATGGCCATTTTTTCAATGGTTTTACCCATTTTGCCGTAACCTAATAGTGCAATTTTCATAAAAAAAAATTAAAACCAAGAACTCGATTTTTTTCCTCTTTTGCTCCCCGAGCTAATACCTAAAACTCCTAAGAGTCCTCTTGTCACCTCTCGGGCTATCGTTCTCATTACTTGTTTACCAGCTGTACTACCTAAAGCATCGGTGATAACATTAGGAATTGGACTAGCGCTTTTTTGTGATGAAGTTGTTTCAATATTTTTTTTGTTTGCTGAAGTTGAGTCATTAGTTGTGCTGTAATTGTTGAGTTTTGCAGTTAATATTTCAAAAGCACTTTCTCTGTCTATTTCTTGATTGTATTTTTTTACCAAGCTCGATTTGGATATTAATGAATTAATTTCTACATCATTTAAAATATCCATTCTTGATTGCGGTGCACAAAGCATGGTATGTGCAATTGGCGTTGGGATTCCTTTTTCGTTAAGTACTGTAACCAAGGCTTCTCCAATACCCAATTCAGTGAGCAATTTTTCGATGTCATAAAAGTCGGACAGTGGATAATTTTGTGAAATTAACTTCAAATCTTTTCTATCATTCGCAGTGAATGCCCTAAATGCATGTTGAACCTTCATACCAAGTTGACCAAGAATAGCAGCAGGAATATCAACAGGTGTTTGTGTCACAAAGAAAATTCCTACTCCTTTAGAGCGAATAAGTTTAATTATTGATTCTATTTGGTTCAACAAAGCTTTGGATGCCTCGTTAAATATTAAATGTGCTTCATCAATGAATATAACTAATTTAGGTTGATCAAGATCTCCTTCTTCAGGATAATTGGCATATATTTCGGCTAATAAACTCAACATAAAGGTGCTAAACAACTTTGGATTTGTTTGAACATCACTCAACCTAATAATATTCATATACCCCAAACCTTGGTCATCAATTCTCAATAAATCTTCCACTTCAAATGACTTTTCACCAAAAAATCGTTCGGCACCTTGTTGCTCAATTTCAATTATTTTTCTTATTATAGTTGAAGTGCTTGCAGTGCTAATTCTGCCATATTCTTTCTCAATTTCTTCCTTTCCTTCGTTGGTCAAAAATTGAAGTGTTTTTTTAAAATCCTTTAAATCTAATAGTGGAAGTCCATTATCATCGGCATATTTAAATACTAAAGAAACTACACCTGATTGAGTGTCGTTGAGTTCTAAAATTTTTGAAAATAATACTGGGCCAAACTCTATTACTGTTGCACGTAATTTGGCTCCAGGCTCATTACTAATACTTAATAATTCGGTGGGATAGGATTTTGGATTCCATATTTGCCCAATTTTTTCATGACGTAGCGAGATTTTTTCATTACTAATTCCTGCTGCAGCTATGCCGCTTAAATCACCTTTAATATCCATCATGAGTGTTGGAACGCCTTTTTCAGAAAGAGATTCAGCAATTTTTTGTAAAGTTTTAGTTTTTCCACTTCCTGTGGCACCCGCAATTAAACCATGACGATTTAAGGTTTTTAGGGGAACTTTAATTTTTGCTTCAGCATAACAATTCCCATCATACATGGCACTTCCTAACAAAATTGATTCTCCCTTAAAAGTATAGCCTTGATTTATACTTTCTATAAATTTTTCTTTCATAATTTTATTCTGATTTCTTGTTGAAAAAACTAGTAAATATTGAACTTGCAACAAGCTCTATAATTTTAATAATTTTGTCTGATTTGTTCAGCTTTTCAGCTAAGCTAGGAATTAAGATACTCACGATACTCATCATTCCATCGAAAATATGACTAAAAGTGTTTTCAGAGGATTTGCTCACAGGTAATATGGTTTCAAGTGCTATGATGCCCAAATTATCGTTGATATAGTCTAATTTTTTTCCAATAATCAATTCCTTTTCTTTACAAAGCAATTTTAATTTAGCCTTTTCGGCCAATAGTTCATCTATGTTTTTAATTTTTTGATTCATGAGAAGCAGTTAAACTTTCAATAATTTTATTCATGATCGGCTTTTCGATGAATTTCTTTTTTATGATGATAAATACCAGCAATAGAAATAAATAAAATCCAGCCACAAGGCCAAATCCATAATAAAAACTATCAAATACTTTTGCAAAATAAAATCCTAAGGATAGGAATAAAAAGAAAAGAAAGAAAAAAATGAATATCACTAATGCCAAAGCTGACACAATAGAGGCTCCTAACTTTGAAATTATTTCATAACTAGAAATTTTTGTTAATTCTGCCCTTAATTCAAGATAGCTGATTATTTCATCTTTTAAGTCTGAAAAAACAGAATTTGATTTATCTTCTTCCAAAATGGATAAAATTTAGCGGTTATTATTAACTTTGTGATGAATGTTGCGAATTCACTTTTTCATTCATGTCGTTAAAAGCTTCTTTACTTTTGTCTAAGGTATCCTTAAATTTGTCTTTAATTTTATAGGTCATATTGTTCAAATCATCGCCCATTTCGCTCACTTTTTTACCACTAAACAAATAACCTAAAACAAAGCCTGCAGCGGCTCCTATAGCCAATCCCCACAGTATTTTTGATTTATTATTTTCCATTTTATTTTTTTTCAAAAGTACAAAATACAATTCATTGCTGTGTTGAATTGTAGTAAATATTTTTAACCGATTTTTGGGAGTATTTGCTTATATTTGCAAAAATATGATTGAGCTAAAACTAGGAAATATAAAGTTCACTTTAATTTGGTGTTTATTGTTGCTTGCTAAGCTATCTTTTGGGCAACACGACCCAAAAATTGCAAAAGATTCGCTTGTTTGGAAAAAAAAGAAGCAAATTACTTGGAATGATAAAGAAGGTAAAGTAATTAACTCATTATCATTTAATTGTTATGTTTTTTTAAGCTACGAAGCTGTTACAAACAAAAAAGTAATGAGTCAACCTTCGAGGGTAAAAGTTAATTTTGACTATGATCGAAAAAGAGATTACACCATTAATGATGACCCTGAAAGTTCTGATTATTTGTTCAGTCAAACTGTACTTAATATACATCAATTGTATGCAAAAAAACTGAGGAAAGCTTGCTTTAAACTACAATTTAAACCCGGTTATTATGGCTTGCTTGAAAGTGCTTTTACCGAGCACTTTGAACAAATGCAAAAACGTGATAACGATATGCGATTGGAAACCGAAAATGGAAAAAATTTAAGCAAATTAACTGAATGGGCACAAAAAATTTCAGATGAAATGGAAGCTGAAAATAAGTTAGATATGCTTAAAATTGATAAAAATAAAAAGTAATTTCCTCCCCATTTTATTCTATTTTCCAATTTAGTCTGTTCAATTTAAAGTTTATTCTGTTAATTCTGACAATTATTCATGTTTAAGATTGTCGGTGTAATTTTTGACTTATGTTGAACTTTAGTCCATAATTTTATAAATAAACCCTACATTTGCAGCCCTAAAATTTATTTTAGAAAAGATTTTAGAAAAGTTAAAAAATAGATAAAACACCTTTTATGATAGACTTTATAAACAAGACCATTTCAGGATTTTTTGGTAAGAAATCTGACAGAGACATTAAATCAATTGAGCCCATTGTAGCCAAAATTCATGAATCATATAAAATAATTGAAAAGTTGAGTAATGATGGTTTACGTCAGAAATCAAATGAACTAAAAGCCAAAGTGGCAGCAGCGGTGCAATCCGAAGAACAAAGAGTAAAAGATCTAAAATCAAAGGTTGAAACCGATGAAATTGAAAATGTAGATGAAAAAGAAAAGGTATATGCCGAAATTGATGCTTTAAACAAAGAAATTGTAAAGAAAATACAGACTGCACTTGATGAAATTCTTCCCGATGCATTTGCTATTGTGAAAGAAACCGCAAGAAGGTTTAAAGAAAACGAACAGTTGGAAGTTACTGCTTCGGCCATGGATCGTGATTTAGCCGCAAAAAAAGGAAATATTGTTATTCAAGGTGACAAGGCTTTTTACAAAAATCAATGGATTGCTGCCGGAAATACAGTAAAATGGGATATGGTGCATTATGATGTGCAATTAATTGGTGGTATCGTTTTACATCAAGGTAAAATTTCGGAAATGGCTACTGGTGAAGGAAAAACATTAGTTGCCACTTTACCAATGTTTTTAAATGCCTTGAGTGGAAAAGGTTTACATGTTGTAACTGTAAACAATTACCTGTCAAGACGTGATAGTGAATGGATGGCTCCTTTGTTTGAGTTTCATGGTCTAAAAGTTGATTGTATAGACTTGCATGAACCAAATTCTGATGCTAGAAGAAACGCTTATTTAGCCGACATTACTTATGGTACTAATAATGAATTCGGTTTTGATTACTTGCGTGATAACATGGCAAGAAGTCCCGAAGATTTAGTACAGCGCGTTCATAACTTTGCTATAGTTGATGAGGTGGATAGTGTTTTAATTGATGATGCTAGAACTCCATTAATAATTAGTGGGCCAACAGCTAAAGGCGATATTCATGAGTTTCAAGCACTCAAACCTCAAGTAGAAAAATTAGTAAATGCCCAAAGAACATATATCAACATGGTATTGGCCGAAGCTAAAAAATTATTTGCAGAAAATAAATTAGACGATGCAGGTATTGCCATGCTCAGAGCCTTTAGAGGTTTGCCTAAAAATAAAGCACTCATTAAATTCTTGAGTGAACAAGGTGTGCGTGCCCAATTGCAAAAAACGGAGAATTTTTATATGCAAGATCATGGTAAAGAAATGCATAAAATTGATGCTGAGCTTTATTTTGTTATTGATGAAAAAAACAATAGTATAGAACTTACCGAAAAAGGAATAGAACTTGTTTCAAAAACATCTGAAGATGCTAAATTCTTTGTATTACCTGATATTGGTTCAGAAATAGTGGATATTGAAAAATCTAGCCTTAATGCCGAAGAAAAATTAGCCAAGAAGGATGCTTTAATGCGTGATTTTGCTGTTGCTTCAGAAAGAGTTCATACAGTTAACCAATTGCTTAAAGCCTACACTTTGTTTGAAATTGATGTAGAGTATGTGGTTATGGATAACAAAATTAAAATTGTTGATGAGCAAACAGGTCGTATCCTTGATGGCAGGAGATACTCTGACGGTTTACATCAAGCAATTGAAGCGAAAGAAAATGTAAAAGTGGAAGCTAGTACTCAAACATTTGCTACTATTACTTTACAAAATTATTTTAGAATGTACAACAAACTTGCAGGTATGACCGGTACAGCCGAAACCGAAGCAGGTGAGTTTTGGGACATTTATAAATTAGACTGCGTGGTAATTCCAACCAACAGAAAAATAAGCAGAAAAGATGAGGAGGACTTAGTTTATAAAACTAAACGCGAAAAGTATAATGCAGTTATTGATGTAATTGTAAAAGAAACAGAGAAAGGTCGTCCAGTTCTTGTTGGTACAACTTCTGTTGAAATATCTGAATTGTTGAGCCGTATGCTTAAATTAAAAAATATTAAGCACAATGTATTAAACGCTAAATTACATCAACGTGAGGCCGAAATTGTAGCTGAAGCTGGACAGGCGGGCACTGTAACTATTGCAACCAACATGGCTGGTCGTGGTACCGATATTAAGCTGGGCCCAGGTGTAAAAGAGGCTGGTGGTTTGGCTATCATTGGTACAGAGCGTCATGATAGTAGAAGGGTTGACCGTCAGTTGCGTGGTCGTGCTGGTCGTCAAGGTGATCCAGGTTCTTCGCAGTTCTTTGTTTCATTAGAAGATGATTTAATGCGTTTGTTTGGAAGTGATAGAATTGCCAAACTGATGGATAGGATGGGTATCGAAGAAGGAGAAGTGATTCAACACAGCATGATTTCGAAGTCGATTGAACGTGCACAGAAAAAAGTAGAAGAAAACAATTTTGGCACTCGTAAGCGTTTGCTCGAATATGATGATGTGATGAACAGTCAACGTGAGGTAATTTATGGAAAACGTAGACATGCTTTATTTGGCGAACGATTGTCAATTGATATTGCAAACACTATGTATGATGTTTGTGCTGATATAATCAAAGAACATTTAGACAGCAAAGATTATGAAGCATTTAACCTTGATTTAATTCGCAATTTTTCGATTGAAAGTCCTGTAACCAAGGAGGAATTTTTAAAAGGGGGTAAAAATCTTGAAGAAACTGTATTTGATGCAGCTTATGCACACTATCAACATAAATCAAAACAAATTGCGAGCAGTGCTTTTCCGGTAGTTAAAAATGTATATGAAAATAGCGCCCACATGTATGAAAACATTGTTATCCCATTTACAGATGGTATGAAAACCATGCAAGTGCTTGCTAATTTAAAGAAATCATATGAAAGTCAAGGAAAAGAACTCATTACCGCATTCGAAAAAGGAGTAATTTTAGCCATAATTGATGAAGCTTGGAAAGAACATTTACGTGAGTTGGATGAGTTAAAACAATCGGTACAAAATGCGGTTTACGAACAAAAAGACCCACTATTAATTTATAAGTTTGAATCATTTGAATTGTTTCAACAAATGATTAACAAGGTAAATCGTGATATCACTTCTTTTTTAGTGAAAGCCTATTTACCTCAAGAAAATCAACAACAAGTTAGGGAAGTGCAAGCGCCAAAACCTGAGCCAACGCAAAGGTATCATACCAATAGGACTGATGAGGTTGGATTAGGTAGTAGTAATGGCAATTCACAACAAAATCCTGAAATGGAAAAGCCAAAGCTACAGCCTATTAGGGTTGAAAAAACAGTAGGAAGAAACGATCCATGTCCTTGTGGCAGTGGTAAAAAGTTTAAACAATGCCATGGTGCACAATAATAAATGAATCTTTTTGCAAATGAAACAAGGTGCAAATGAATGTATAGGCCAATGAAAAATTTATATTAAAGTAACCATTTTTAAACCTTTTTATTTTCAACATTCAACATTGCTCCATTAAAACATTCATAATTCAACATTAAAACATTCACCATTCATAATTCACCATTCATAATTCACCATTCATAATTCACCATTAAAACATTCG
>DAORKI010000095.1:0-5142 GCA_035439485.1 Bacteroidia bacterium | reverse complement strand
ATTCACCATTCATAATTCACCATTAAAACATTCACCATTAAACCATTCATAATTCAACATTCATAATTCAACATTCACCTTAATTAAAAAGTAGATGTCCGACATTATTCACTTATTACCTGATGCCGTAGCAAACCAAATTGCAGCAGGTGAAGTTATTCAACGCCCTGCATCAGTTATAAAGGAATTGGTTGAAAATGCTGTTGATGCTGGAGCTGACGAAATTTTAGTGATTATTAAGGATGCAGGTAAAACGCTCATTCAAATTACAGATAATGGTAAAGGTATGAGTCCAACCGATGCCAGAATGAGTTTTGAACGTCATGCAACATCAAAAATAAGTGAAGCAAATGATTTATTTTCAATTCGAACAAAAGGATTTAGAGGCGAAGCTTTAGCTTCAATAGCAGCTATTGCGCATGTTGAGCTAAAAACACGTCAAGAACATGACACTGTTGGAACTTTAATAATTATTGAAGGTAGTGAGGTTAAAAAGCAAGAACCTGTGGCTTGTGCTAAAGGAACTAGTTTTTATGTGAAGAATTTATTTTATAATGTTCCTGCACGTAGAAATTTTTTAAAGTCAGATTCAGTTGAAACGACTCATATTATTGAGGAATTTGAGCGTGTAGCCTTAACGCATCCTGAAATAAGTTTTACACTTATAAACAATAATAATGAAGTTTTTAAATTAGAAAAGTCAGGTTTAAGACAACGAATTGTTGGTGTATTTGGCAAAGCTTTTAATGAGAAATTGGTTCCTGTGGAAGAATCAACCGATTATGTGAAAATAAAAGGATTTGTTTGTAAACCAGAGTATGCCCGAAAGAGTAGGGGAGAGCAGTTTTTCTTTATTAATAACAGGTATATTAAAAATGCATATTTAAATCATGCTTTAGTACGTGCCTATGATCAACTATTAGCGCCTGACACATATCCTTCTTATTTCATTTATTTTGATTTACCACCAAACGTAATTGATATCAATATTCATCCTACAAAAACAGAGGTAAAATTTGAAGATGAAAAAACAGTTTACGCCATCTTAAGATCAACAATAAAACGCTCCTTAGGCATATACAATATTTCACCTACCATTGATTTTGACACTGAAGCTACCGTTGATATTATGCCTTTAAAACCAGGCGAAACAGTAAAAGCGCCTAGTATCAGGTTGAAAGAAGGTTATAATCCTTTTTCTGCCCCGGGCGCAAATGCCGATTTAAAAAAATTTAATACCCTTGATGATTGGCAGATACCAGATTCGGAGAGTTTTAGAAAAGCTGATAATGATAAAAGTGTGCATGCGCAATTAAATCAAACTGCTTTCATTTTGCCCGATGAAACACAAGAAGATTTAATAGACAGTTCAGAAGAAACCAATGAAACACCTATTAAAAAAACATCATATCAACTGCACAAAACTTATATTTTAAGTCACATAAAGACTGGTTTTTTAATTATTGATCAACAAAGTGCGCATGAACGGATTTTATATGAAAAGTATATAAGGCAAATGGCGCATCATCAAAGTTACTCTCAACAATTATTGTTTCCTGTGGTGTTAAACTTTTCAGCAGCTGAAGCCGAATTACTTCAAGGAATTTTAGGTGATTTACATTTGTTAGGATTTGAAATAGAATTAATGGGAAAAAATGCGTTTGGAATAAATGGCATACCTCCTGAATTAAAGGAAAATGAATTGCAACAAAGTATTGATAAAATTATTGATGAGATTAAGCAGCAAGGTGAAATTAGGACTGGAAAGAAGGAATTTTTGGCAAAAGTTTTAGCCCGAAACATGTCGGTAAAGAGCGGAGAAAAGTTAAGTGAAGAGGAAATGCAACATATTATTGACGAATTGTTTTCGTGCGAGCTTCCTTACCATAGTCCCAGTGGTAAGCCCACTTTAATTACATTTACATTAGAGGAGTTAGCGAAACGATTTAAAAGGTAATATTGTTTTTAGGTGAGTTGATGCCATTTTACTTTAAAATTTAAACCCGATTGAAAAGGAAAGCCCGCTTGCGCTAAATTTGTGCGTTGAGGCGGCTTGCAATGGAAAGCGGGGCTATCCCATAGTAATGGTGATGAAGGTTGTTTTCAAAAAAATATTTTTCATAATTTTTTTTTAACTTTACACAAAAAACAGTAAACATGAAAATAGGCATATTAGGCACAGGAACAGTTGGGGCAACTATTGGCTCACGTTTGGTTGATTTGGGACATGAAGTGATGATGGGTTCAAGAACAGCAAAAAATGAAAAAGCATTGGCATTTGTAACAAAGCATGTTGGTGTAAACACATATGCTGGTACTTTTGCTGAAGCTGCAAATTTTGGAGAAATTGTATTTAATTGCACCAAAGGAGAACATAGTTTAAATGCTATAAGTTTGGCAGGCAATGCCTTAAATGGTAAAATATTAGTAGATGTTTCCAATCCTTTAGATTTTAGCCAAGGAATGCCTCCATGTTTGATTCCTAGTTTGGCAAATACGAATTCCTTAGGGGAAGAAATTCAGAGAAAATTTCCTGAGGTAAAAGTGGTAAAGACATTTAATACCATGTGGTGTGGCCTTATGGCTGATCCCAATTTAATAGGTGGCGGAAATCATATCAATTATATTTGTGGAAATGATGCTAGTGCTAAAAAAAGCTGTGTAGATTTAATTAAACAATTTGGTTGGACAGACCAAAATATTCTTGATTTAGGTGATATTACAAATGCCAGAGGAACTGAGGCTACCTTACTTATTTGGCTGAGGGTTTATGGTGCAACAAAAACTGGTGCATTTAATTTTAATATAATTAAATAAAAAAAGCTGCCATGGTGCTGCAGCTTTTTGACTAATGAACAAACAACCCTCTAATTTTTGATATTTACTTTAATTTCGACCTAAAGTAATTTACCTCCAAAAACTCGTAGATGCTTGTATTACGACATTGATTTTTGTTTCGTTAGTAAATACATTGAATTATTTTTTATGAGAGAATTTTAACAATTAGCTAAGCACTTATAATTACTATTTTTGCCTTTCATAAAAAATTGGGCTTGATATCATTAGTTACGGAGTATTCATTATGGTTAAGTTTGCTGTGTATAGCATTAGGAGCGCTTTATGCCTATATGTTATATGGAAGGCAAATTAAATATGAAGGTTTGCCACAATGGATTAAAAATGCCATGGCTGCTGCTAGATTTATAGTAGTAAGTATATTGAGTTTTTTATTGCTTTCGCCTTTAATTAAAACAGTGTTTAGAACTGTTGAAAAGCCAGTAATTGTGTTGGCACAGGATAATTCAAGTTCCATTGGGAGCCAAGTTGATTCGGCATTCATTAAAAACGAATTTCAAGAAAAAATTAAAGAATTAAAAATAAAACTTGGGAACAAGTTTGAAGTAAAAACCTATGTATTTGGTGCTAGTGTAAATGAGCAGGAACAAGCTAACTTTAAAGATAAAGTCACTAATGTGTCGATGTTGTTTGAAGAAATTCAAAATAGATATGTAAACAGAAATTTAGGTGCTGTAATTTTGAGTAGTGATGGATTGTACAATGAGGGCGAAAATCCATTGTATGAAAGTGTTAATTTAAAATGTCCGGTTTACACTATTGCATTAGGAGACACCACTATCAGAAAAGATTTAATACTCACCAAGGTTAATCACAATAAAACTGTTTATGCTGGCAACAGTTTTCCATTGGAAATTATAATGCAAGCTAAAATGTTGCGGGGTAAAACAGCTAAACTTGAAATTGAGCGCGATAATAAAATACTTTTTGAACAAGAAATAAATATAGTTTCGGATGGTTTTAGTAAAAGTATTCCTTTGCAACTTAAAGCCGATGGAACAGGAACCTTGCATTATATAGTCAAATTGATTCCTTTAAAAGAGGAAATTTCGAACATAAACAATGTTCAACATGTTTTTATTGATGTAATTACCAACAAACAGAAGGTGTTGATTTTAGCCGATGCGCCACATCCTGACATTGCAGCCATTAGACAGACCATTGAAAAAAGTGAAAGTTATGAGGCTGAATTTAGTATGGCAAATGAATGGAATAAATCATTAGAAGGTTATAATTTAATCATTTTGCATCAAATTCCTTCAAATGGGAATGTAAACCAAAAGTTATTTTCTGAATTACAAAAATCAAGTGTATCACGATTATTTATTGTTGGAAACAACTCCAACTTTAATAGCCTTAATACACAGCAAAAAGTATTAAATATTACAGGCGTTAGACCAAAATTTAATGAAATACTACCTGCATTAAACAAAGATTTTGCTTTATTTAATTTGAGCGATGAGGCTAAAAAGGCAAGTACCTATTTTTCGCCTTTACAATCGCCTTTTGGGAATTTAAAATTAAGTACAGGAGCCTCTAGCATGTATTACCAAAAGTTAGGTAATGTAAGTACTAATGAACCATTAATTGTTTTTAATGAACTTAATGGCATTAAAGAAGGAATTATTCTTGGTGAAGGATTATGGAGATGGCGTATAAGCAATTATCAACAAACTCAAAACCATGAGGCTTTTGATGAAATTATTGGTAAAATAGTGCAATACTTGAGTGTTAAAACCGATAAAAGATTATTTAAAATAAATTATCAAAATACTTACAAAGAAGGCGAGGATATTGCCTTTGATGCTGTATTGTTTAACGAAAGTTATGAATCAATCAATGAGCCTGATATTAAAATAAATATCTTTAATGAAGCAGGGAAGTCATTTAGTTATCAGTTTTCGAAAAACGAAAATGCTTATTTTTTAAATATTCCCAGTTTACCTGTTGGAAATTATCGATTTGAAGCGGTAACTAAGGTAGGTGATAAACAACAAAAAGAAAATGGTTCCTTTACAGTTAAGCAAATTAACATAGAGGCCTTAACTACCACAGCCAATCATCAATTGATGAATGCCATTGCTAACAAAACCGGTGGTAAAATGGTTTTTCCAAAAGATATTGATATTCTTGAAAAGTTAATTAATCAAAAGGAAGATATTGTTCCTGTGTCATATGCCGAAGAAAAGTTGCAAGACTTAGTAAATTTAAAATGGGTGTTTTATTTGCTTGTTGGCTTATTGAGTCTAGAGTGGTTTTTGCGTAAGCGATTTGGAGGATATTGAT
>DAORKI010000094.1:0-14470 GCA_035439485.1 Bacteroidia bacterium | reverse complement strand
TTTTAAAGCCACTTTAAACCCAAGCCAGTTGCTCATTACAAAGTTTTCATCAATTTTGGTAGAGCTGCTTGTTGGTATAATATTTTGATATGATGTGGTATAATAAGGGTCGTTTGTTTGTGCAATATTTAGGTTCCAAGTTGGTCCAGCCATGAAAGCTATTTTTTTAGTTAATCTAAATTCAGGGCCAAAGAAAAATTTACTGATTTGGTGTAAGTATATTCTTTGGCTACGTAAATCATGCATTTGTTGCGAAGTTACCTGCAAAGCCATTCTGAAGTATTTATTAATTTTAAAACTACTCCCAATACCATATCCAGCTGTTACTAAATTGGTATTTTTTAAATTATATCCTACAAATGGAATGTTGTAAAATTGTTCTACACCTGTGCCAAATCCTACATTAAGAAATTTTGTTTCATCATAAGTAATTTCAAATTTATGGTAACCTGATTTTACAAAGCTTAATAAACCAATTGGCAAACCAGAGGCGCTATCGGCAAAATTAATGACTCCAATTTGAGCACCTTTTAGTATTTTGGTGATATTCATAAAACCTGCCATTTGAATGCCGTTTACTTCTTTTGCGATGTTCATGAAACCGGCTATTTGTGCACCTTTGATTGAGGAAGTTGTATTGAAAAATCCTGCAATTTGAACTCCCAAAACATTTTTGCTACTGTTATAAAGTCCGGCTGCTTGGAATCCTTTGCAATTGCCGTTTACATGATTTAATAGTCCAGCAAATTGGGCTCCAGTGGTGCGTCCATGATTAAAGTTAAAGAGGCCTGCAGCTTGAAATCCTGTGCTATTACCTGCAAGTAAATTTCCTATACCAGCCATTTGAACATATTGCACATTGCCATTATCAATATTTAATAGTCCACCAATTTCAATTATTTCAATGCCTTTAGAATAACCAACTAATAAATTTAAAGCCGCTTTATTTATAGTGTTAAATGACAATAATGCGTTAGTACTAATTTTAGGAACAAGCGAAAATGAAAAATTGCTAAATAATGTGTCGCTGATATTATTTAAATTCTGATTAAATTTTTTTAATCTTTTCCAAAACAAACCATCCGCTTTTTGAAAAAACATTAATGATGGAATATCTTGTATATCTGAAGTGTCTATTGAGACATCTATAGGTTCAAGTGCAATAAGTTTTGGTGATTTTTTTTGTGGGAACAAATAAATGGTAAGTTCATTTTTAGAAGGATTCATGAGGACTAAGGAGGTGTCTTTATAATTTTCTTTTGCAAAATTGATAGTAATAACAGGCAAGTTTGCATTATGACTCAAAGTAAATCCTCCTTGTTTATTAGAAATAGCTGCTGCTTTTTGTTGAATTATATAAACACTTGCTCCTGAAATGGCTGTGCTATCCTCGGCATTTAAAATATAACCATTTATCTTGTTAGAAATAGAGGATTTTTTCTTATCGCATTTAATTATAATGTATTGTTCTTTAATTTTATATGTGCATGAACTATTCATTAATAATTCATTTAATACAAATCTTAATGGCTTTTTATTACAACTGATACTTGCATTTTGTGCCGCATTAAAACTTTGACTATAGCTAAATACAGCACCAGTTTGAAGGCTGATGGATTTGAAAATTTCGCTATAAGGTTTGTTAACTATTTGAAGTGTAACTGTTTTATCAAGCAACAATTTTGGTTGGGCAAAAGTATGATTGAATACAGCAACCTGAGTATAAATTAAAAATAATAAGAGATACCTTAATTGCATGCCTCTCCTTTAATTATAAATTCATTATTTTGTTTTTCGTATGTGAGGCCAAGGGTTTCAGTTATAACAGCTAATATGGTTGCTAAATCTTCATCCTTAAATTTGGCGCTAATTTGGCAGTTATTTAATTTTGGATTCGCCAATATAATTTTGGCGACAAATTTTTCTTCTAACTGAGCAATTACAGCAGATAGCTTAGTGTTTTCAAAATTTAAATTAACATCATACCCAAGTAATTGATTATTAGTTATGAGTTGCTTAGTAGATTTTATATAAAGGGCTCTTTCGCTAGCAGTTATTTCAATGGCATTGCTGGCACTATCAAATAAAAGAACAATTCCTTCATCAACTTTTATATGAATGCTATCAGTATCGGCAGATAATTTGATTTCAAATTTTGTTCCTAAATCTTTCACATACACATTTCCTAAATCAACAATAAAAGGTAAGGTTTCATTGTGCTTTACAGTGAAATAAGCAGAGCCATTTAGTTTTACATTCCTGTTTGTTTTACCAAAATTGTTATCGTATATTAACTGTGAGCCAATAGCTAGATCTATTCGAGAATTTTCATTTAACTCAAGGTGCTTAACCTTGTTTTGCGCAGAAACAATATGGTTTGATATTTCAAGGGTTGAACTTTGATTTTTTAAAAAGAAATAAACGCCAGCAATAATAAGGATACTTGCCGCTAAACCGAGTAGCGTTTTATAATTTTGGTAAAACGAAATTACTTTTGTTTCATGTTTGATATGCAATTGAATATTTTTCCAAGCCTTAGTTTTATTGTACTGTAATTTTGTTGCTTGCTTATTGGCTAATGCAAATATTTTTTGACATTGGATAAATTTTTCCATGTTTTTAGGATTGTTTAATTTCCAATCTTCCAATAGCATGGCTTCCTCTGGGCTAGCTTCACCAGCGAGAAACTTGCTGATAAGTGTTTCTATGTTTTCTGTATTATCCATGATAATATTTGCTAATAATCAATAAAATAATTGGTAAATAATCTTTCAACTCTGCACGTAAAATTTTAAGTGCTTTACCCATTTGATTCTCAATTGTTTTTATTGAAAGTTGAAGTTGATTAGCAATTTCTTGATATTTTAAATGTTCGAAGCGGCTCATTTCAAAAATCTTTCGACATTGCTCTGGCAATAATTCTAAAGCTAAGTTCAATCTCTGTATTAATTCTTTTTGATCAATAGATTGATGTATCACTGCATCATTTTTTACATATAAAGTATGTTCAACATGCGCTTTTTGAATTTTAAGATGTTTTATTCGGTTCAGGCAATGATTATATACTGCCTTGTAAAGCATAGCACGTGCCGAGGTGTGAATTTCTACTTTCATTCTGTTTTCCCATAAATTAATGAATACATGTTGCACAATATCTTCGGCATCATCATTATTGTTTAAAAGGGTAAAAGCATAGCTAGTCAATGCCTCATAATGAGTATTGAAAAGCATTTCAAAGGATGCTTCAGAAATATTATTCACCTTTTCTAAAATTTAAACAATACTGAAATTAATGACAAACAAAAATAACAACATTTAAACTATGACAATCAACTACGTATTTACCCCTATCCAAAATCATAAAATACTTCACAAAATGATTTGTAATAGATAAATTGGGCTTCAGGATTTATAGTTGAGACTTTAGAAATTGCATGATTTGTTCTTTTTCTTCGGGAAAATTAACGTTTTTTAATGCACTTGAATTGTTGGGCTTTACAATTTTAATATCATTTTGAGCGAGCATAACTTGAGGAGAGCGGTACCCTAAGGCTAACATTTGAAGCATGACGGTTAAGGCTTTTGGTTCGTAAATGGTGATTAGTGGCTCAATTTGATTACTTTCTTCATTGTAAAATGCTGTGGCCACTTTACTGGCATCTCTTTCATCAATCAATTGTTTTATGATATTTTTATCAATCAATGGCAAATCACAAGCTACAACTAAGATGGCCTTGTTTTTAAATCCTAGTAAAGCTGTAAGGATTCCTGAAAGTGGTCCATAGCCTGTTATTTTGTCAATAACCAATTGTTTTTGCAAATATAAATATTGATTGTTTTGTGTACACGAAACAAAAGTCTCAGCGCATGCATCTTTCAGCATTTCAAAAATATGTAACCATTGTGGTTGTTGATGATATTTAATTAAACTTTTATTCTCTTTCATCCGAATGCTATCACCACCTGTAAGCACTAGCCCAATCAGTGGGGCTATATTTGATTTTATTTTAGCTTCAATATGTTCAGCAATAGTTTCAACTTGTTTTGAATAAATAAGCTGAATATGATTATTTTCTTTCTTGAGTTGATTTGCAATGGATTTATTTTGTTCATTAAAAAATACTTTTGTTGTGTTTTTTAAATTATTAATAATGGGTTTAAATTGTTCACTTTCATCCAAAATTAGCCACATTTCATCAACAATGCTGTGATCACCATGATATAAAACAATATCTGAAAGGGCAAAAAAATGGCCTTTTCGGAATTCATTAAAAAGATCATTCACCTTCAAATTATAATTTTTATAATTAAATGAGAGCACATTAGTCTTTGATTCACATTCAAATTTTCTACCATAAAATCCAATTTTATAATTTTTTAAAGGAATCAATAAATTCTCATACAATGCAACCCATGCGTCATAACTTATTCCCCAAATACCTATTTGATTATGGTGTAAATTGATGAGCTTATTGTCATTAAAATTAGATTTCATTACGATTAGAGCTACTTACAGTTTTTTTAATTTTTCCAAAATGCTTTGTAAAAATAATCATAATACTGAATGTTTATCTGTAAGTTTTTGTAAGTTTAAACTTTTGTATCATATTTGAATTCAAATAAGTATCATGATTACATTTAAAGAAGCAAAGCAAATAGTTTTTGAGCAGCAAATTTCAATCGCTTCAGAAAAAATTAGTATTCATGCATGTATTGGGCGAACTTTGTTTAAAACAATTGTTGCCGACCGCGATTTACCTCCATTTGATAGAGTTACCATGGATGGTATTGCTATCAATTATTTGGATTTAGAAAAAAATATTAAAGAATGGCTCTGTGTTAAAACGCAATTTGCTGGAGAAACAGCTGTTACCATTTTGGAGCAAGGAATTTGTGTGGAAGTTATGACAGGTGCCGTTCTTCCGAAAGGATGTGACACTGTAATACGATATGAAGATTTGTTATTAATTGAAAATGAGAATGGCGAAAGGCGATTTAAATTAAATGAGGTAGTAGTAAAGAAAAGTCAAAACATTCATTTTAAGGGAAGTGATAAAAAAGCAGGTGAAGTTGTTTTGAAAGGTGGTCAAGTGCTGAATGCCACTGACATAGCCTTGCTTGCTAGTGTTGGAGAAGCAGTGGTTGAGGTTCATAAAAAAACTCGTATTGTAATTATTAGCACTGGTGATGAGCTAGTATCTCATGAACAAACACCCAATGACTTTCAAATAAGGGCTTCCAATCAAATGATGATTTCTACTTCATTAAAAGAATTAGGAATAGAAAGTGATCATTATTTAGTGCGTGATGAATTTTATTTGCTTGAAGATATTTTGAAAAAGTGCATTCAGCAATATGATATTATTGTATTAACCGGTGCAGTTTCAAAGGGAAAGGCGGACCACATACCGGATGTTTTAAATTCATTAGAAGTTGAATGTTTATTCCATGGTGTGGCGCAGCGACCAGCAAAACCATTTTGGTTTGGTAAAAAAAATAATGTTCTTGTATTTGCAATGCCAGGAAACCCAGTTTCAGCGGCAGTTTGTAGCTATGTTTATTTGCTTCCATTTTTAAAAAAGGAAATGAATTTTACCAGTTATCAATTAAAAGTAAAGTTGGAAGAAGAAATATTTTTTAAGCCCAAGCTCACTTATTTTATGCAAGTTAAAGTTTATCAAAATACTAGTGGTGAATTTATTGCTAAACCATTTCAAGGCAATGGTTCGGGCGATTTAACCAATCTTGCTGAAATTAACGCATTTGTTTTACTACCAATGGAAGATGAAAAATTCGAAACTACTAAGTATTATACTGCTTATTTAACTAGGAATTTATTTTGATGTTGAATTTGCTTTAAATAGCAATCTAAAATCAGAGCCTTTATTTCCAAAGTATTGGAAACTTCCATCTAATTGTTCTGCAAGCGATTGAATTAAGATAAGCCCCAAGGAATTACTCGATTCAATTTTATCTTTATAATCAAAGCCTGATCCGTTGTCAACTATTCTCATTAAAAATAAGTTCTTTTCGCGTTCAATAAATACTTCGATAATTCCACTATCTTGGTTATGAAAAGCATGTTTAAAAGCATTTGAAAGGAGTTCATTAAGTATTATGCCACAGGGGATGGCTACATTTAAATCAAAATTTAAATGAGGGGCAATATATGAATCAACTACAATTTTTTTATTATCTTGGTTATATGCAAATTTTATTTCACTCACTAAAGATTCTATATAGGCTTTGAAATCGATATGTGAATAGTTTTTTCCTTCATAAAACTTTTGATGAATCATAGCCATGCTATTGACCCTATTTTTACAATCCATGAGGGCATTTTTAGTGTATTCATGGTCAATCGTGTTCATTTGTAGATTTATTAAACTGCTTACAACAGATAAATTATTTTTCACTCTATGATATACCTCTGCAAGTAATACTTCCTTATCTTTAATATCTTGTAAATGTTTGTTTTCTGAATTTTTTAACTCAGCTATGGTTTCCAATAGTTGTTTTTGAACAGTTTCTCGAATGGTAATGTAAAGGTATGTTTGATAAATTACCAATATGAATGATATCAATGCCATCAGTTCAAATTGGTATTTTGGGGAGCTATATTTTGGGATATTAAAAAAATTAAATAACCCAAAATCGAATAATACAAAAACAAAGAGCAATAAAGTAAAAATACAATAAAATAGTAGTTCTTTTCTATTTTTTACATTAAGTAAAAAGGAGTAACCTAATACTATTGGGAAGTAAAAAAGGTAGATGCCCGATTTTAGCCCAATAGTTAGGGAAGTATAGTACATTAAGAAATTGGTGGATATAAAAAATATGTGTTTTGCGATATCATAATTTTTTTTTACATTGAAATAAAGCGAAATAAGAATTATACAACCAAATGCGGCTAATACTAGAGCCATTATATAACTATCGAAATTAATACGATATATGACCCCATAAACAATGGAAACTAACTCAGCAAAGATAAAATTGCGTAAAATTTTTTCCTTTTGAAGCTGACTGTCTATAATTTCTAACATGAATTTAATTTTACTCACGACTTTCAAAGGTAACTAAAATATTGCCTTTATGGTAAGTAAAATTATTTTGATGTCAATTATAACATTGTTATTATTGACATATTCCAGATTTAACTTGAGTTTGGCAGGCATTATTTCATCAATATATGTTTGTTCTGGCGTGTTACTTTTTGCCAAAATTTCATTTTCATTCACATATTTTATAGATGCCCAATCGGTAATACCAGGTTTTACTTTAAAAACCTGCAGTTGCTCTTGATTGTACATTTTTACATATTTTTCTACTTCTGGTCGTGGACCAACAAAGCTCATATTGCCAATGAGAACATTAATTAATTGGGGTAGTTCATCTAGTTTAAATTTTCTTAGATAGTAACCAACCTTGGTAATTCTACTATCATTATTTCCAACTGTGAGCAAACCCTTTTTATCCGCATTGCTCTGCATAGATCTAAATTTATATAATTTAAAAGGGACAAGATTTTTACCAATTCTTGTTTGCAAATAAAAAACACCACCTTTTGAATCAATAATGATTAAGAGTGAAAGTAGGATGAAAATTGGGGCGATAACCACAAGCCCAAACATCGAAAAAAAAATATCAAATAATCTTTTGGCCAATTTTTGCAGTTTTTTTTAACAACTAAATTGTGGCATGCACAGCATCAATTACAGCTTGAGTAACTGTTTGTATTTCTTGTTCAGTTAAATCGATAAACACGGGCAATGAAATCTCACATGCAAAATTTTGGTAAGTGACAGGATAATTGGCTATGTCATATCCTACACTTTTGTAAAATGATGTCATTGGGACAGGAATGAAGTGAACATTTACAGAAACATCAGCATCAAATATTTTTTGCATAATAGCATCACGTTGAACTTCTGTTATATTTTTTATGCGAAGTGGATATAAATGATAGGAAGTTTCCCTATTATCATCTTTAAGGACAGGTAATTGAGCCCAATCATATTGCGCAAACTTAGATGAATAAGATTCACAAATATGCTTTCTTTTAGGTAATATCATGCTATCGTATCTTGCCAGTTCAACTAAGCCAATAGCAGCGGCAATGTCAGTCATATTGCATTTATAGCCAGGTTCAACAATATCATATTTCCAATTACCTTTTTGTGTTTTAGCTAATGCATCTTTATTTTGACCATGCAAAGTTTTAATACAAAGGGCATTATAAATTTCCTGATTATTGAAAGGCGGTGGTAAATTAAAAACCACAGCACCACCTTCAGATGTTGTTAAATTTTTAACTGCATGAAATGAAAACACAGAAACATCGCACAAAGCCCCTGTATGCATGTTAAATGCAGTTGCACCAAATGAATGTGCTGCATCACTTAAAACTAATATACGGCCTAATTTTTCTTGTTCAGTGTTATTTGGTTTGAATAATTTTTTTATTTCATCAGATTGAACTAATGCATTTATTGATTTATAATCACATGGAAATCCAGCAAAATCAACAGGCATAATCACCTTTGTATTACTGTTAATTGCCTTTTTTATATTATCAATATTGATATTAAAATCATTTTCGTTTACATCTACAAATATTACTTTAGCTCCGCAATGCATAACCACATTGGCTGTGGCGCAATAGGTATAGGCAGGAACAATAACTTCATCTTTTGGCCCCACTCCAAACCATCTTAACATTATTTCTAGCCCAGCAGTTGCAGAGTTTAAGCATAAAACATGAGAAGCATTGCAATACAACGCTATTTCTTGCTCTAGCTTTTTTGTACGAGGCCCTGTGGTAATCCAACCTGATTTAAGTGCGTTTACTACTTCATCAATAATTTCTTGATCGATATGTGGAGGTGAAAATTTAATCATAGTATATATTAATCCTTTTTACATAAAATTAGTGAATTAACCAAAGACAAAACTAAGCCTAAGGTTGAAAAAGACATGAACACTTTTAAGATTAGATTAGTTGGGGACATTTCTTTTCTCCATTCCATCAATTCACTTTTTATTTCTTCTGCTGTTGAACCATTATGCTTCAAAGAAATTTCAATATCAGCTAAATACTTATCAGCAAAGTTAGGGTTTACAAAGTTATAATATATAGCTGTCATAAAAGTAAATGCCACGGTCATCATTAATGCCCCCGTGACTCCATACCAAAGTGCACTTTTAAAAACAATCTCCCCACCTAATTTTTTTCTAACTATAAAAATTGGAAGAAAAGAACCCGAAAGTGAAACAATTATATGAATAATAGTTAATATACCGTTTCCTCGAGTATTGTATCCTAAATAAAAAAATGTAAGCATTACACACCCTAGAAACAAACCAGCTAGACTCCCGTAAAACAGACTAATTTTTGTAAACATAGTTTTAATTTTGAGATAATGAATAAACTAACATGCCACTTCTTAATTTTGGCTCAATATACGTAGATTTTGGGGGCATAATGCAATTATTATCAGCAATTTTTTTTAACTGTTGCATGACCACTGGAAATAAACCAAAGGCCACTTTCATTTTGCCACCATCAACATGATTTTTTAGCTCTTCCATTCCTTTTGTACCATTGACAAATACAACACGCTTATCAGTTTTTAAATCATGAATTCCTAATATTGGAGAAAGAATGTGTTCTGAAAGCAAGGCTGCATCGAGAACACCAACCGGATCAGCATCATTAATAAATGCAGGTTTAAGGGTTAATGAATACCATTTTCCACCTAAATACATACTCATATTATGCAATTTACTCGGTTTATAAGCCGTTTCACCTATTTCTAATACTTCAAATTTTTCTTCTACTTTTTTTATAAAATCTATTTCGTATAAGTTGTTTAAATCAGCCACTACACGATTAAAATCATAAATATGCAATTGTGATTCAGAAAAATATGCACATAAAAAAAAGTTGAATGCTTCATTTCCGTTGTAATTCGGATTTTGGATTCTGCGATATTTTCCGAGTAGGGTAGAAGATGCTGAACGATGATGCCCATCTGCAATATAAATAGCACCAATTTCTTTAAATCCTTCTTCAATATTTTTAATCAATTGCACATCTTTTATTTGCCATAGTTTGTGTCTTACTTTATCAGTGGTCGTATAGTCAAAATGAGGAAGGTTATTTTTAGTAGTGGCAATAGCGTCATTTATTTTATCATTCTCTGGATGACATATCAATACTGGTTCAGCATTAAAATCACAAACTTCTAAATAATGCATTAATTTCTCCTCCCTGTCAGTAATAGTTTGCTCATGAATTTTAATGACCCCTTGCATATAATCATCAATTGATGAAAGTCCAATTATACCGGTGTAAGAGTGGCCCTCCTTTAATTGTTCATATACATAAAATGATTCATTATCATCACTTACAAGTATACCCTCCTTGATAAAATCAGCGTATTTCTGCTTTATTTTTTTTAGCAGTTCAGGTGAGTTAGGCTTACTTTTTCGAGCATCATTAAACTCTGGTTTTATAATTTTAAGAAAGGTATAAGGATTAGTTTGTAATTTATACCTGAGTTCAAAAGAATTATAAGAGTCAACACTTTTACTGGCAACTAAATGCACTTTGTCCTTTGTTGGGAGTGTTGCTTTAAATGGTTTTACGATTGCCATCAAATCTTTATTAATTTTGGTCCAAATATAAAACTTATTGTGCTAATCAATAAAAAAACTGAAATTCATGGTCATAGAGGTTGCAGAGGATATTATCCTGAGAATACCTTACCAGCTTTTATGTATGCTTTGGATTTAAGTGTAGATGCTATAGAATTAGACGTTGTGATTTCTAAAGACAATAAAGTCGTTGTATCTCACGAGCCTTTTATGCACTATAAAAAATGTTTATGGCCTAATTTAAGCCCAATAATTAAAGCGCATCAACAAAACCTTTATTTGTATCAAATGAACTACAATGAAATTAAATCATTTGATTGTGGGTTAATTTCACACCCCGATTATCCTTTGGCCAAACCAGTGAGTGCGTATAAACCTACATTAAATGAGGTAATAGAGCAGGTCGAAAATAAAATAAAATTAAATAATTTACCAATTCAATACAACATTGAAATTAAGAGCGATAATTTACAAATTGGATATAGCCAACCTGATTATCAAACTTACACAAATTTGGTTTTAGATGTGATAAACTATTATAAAATTTCAAATAGAACAATCATTCAATCGTTTGATAAAGAAATTTTAAGATGTATTGCTCAAGTGAATAAGAATATACCATTGTCATTGTTAATTGAAGATGATATTGATCCCAGGAAACACCTAAATGAACTTGGTTTTATACCTCAGATTTTAGGGAGTGACTATATATATTTAAATCTAGATAAGGTTAAAGAACTTCAATTTATGGATGTTAAAATCTTTGCGTTTACGGTGAATAAATTAAAACATATACAAAGAATGCTGGATTTAGGGGTTGATGCAATAATTACTGATTACCCCGATGTGGCTATTATGGCGCGTAATTCTTACAAAAAATCAGAGAAATAGTATACAAGATAGCCAAAAAATTCGTGCAAAAGTACATCCCAAGCTTGAATACATGCAGTGTTTGGAATAAATAATTTTTCTATTTCAAATATCATTTCTCCACTATACCTATCCGTGCTGTAGGGAGTTGATTCAATACCAAACTTACGATAACATTGTTGAGCTCTTTTCATATGAAAACCCGAAGTCACCATAATATATGGACCTTTCATTTTTAGTGAATCAATTAATTGCTTTGTGAATTTTGCATTTTCATAGGTATTACGTGACCTGTCTTCGATGATTATATCTTCACTCTTAAAACCAAGGTTCATTAGATATGACTTTATTTCAATACTTTCCTTATCATTAGGGTATACAATACTTCCTGAACCTCCAACAATAATTAATTTTTTTACAAACCCCAGTGAATATAATTCAAGCGATTGAAACACACGATCGCTACTCCTGCTAAATTGAATTCTATTCAGGGTATGGTCCCAAAATGATACACCACCCAACACTATGGCTGCTTCGTAATTTTTATGAAGCTTGTTTTGAGCAATTGCAGGGGTTTCCCACGCATGTAATACGATATTGGTTAGATATGAGTTTGTAAAAATCATAAATAAAACCACAGTTAAAATCAAAAATCGTTTTTTTAACTTAGGATTTTTAAAGAAAAGAGCTAGTAACAAACAAATAAAAATCCAAGTTAAGGGGGTGATTAAAAAACTGAGTATTTTAGAAAACCAAAAAAACATGTGATTAATTTATTTGTCACAAATTAAATCGCAAAATATCGAATTCGCAAAGTTTATTTGATATTTGAGGGCTAAAAAAAATTTTTGTGAAGAAAAGAGGAAAATTTATACTGCTTCTTTCATGGCAAATATTGTTTGCTACTGGCTTATTTTATATTATGTGTAACATGAGTATGTGCATTTATTTACTGCAGCAGGCAAAGGGGCAAGTAAGTATCATTTATCGCACACAAAATGTGTCGAAATTAATTGATCAACATCAATTGACACCACAGCAAATTGAAAAAATAAAACTAATTGCTGAAATTAAAACCTATGCTGAAAAATATATAGGCTTAAAAGAAACAAATAATTACACCACCTTTTATGACCAACAAGGGAAACCTATTTTATGGATGTTAACGGCCTGCGAACCATATAGTTTTAAAGAAAATACATGGCAATTTCCTTTACTAGGGCAGGTTTCATATAAAGGATTTTTTGACCAGGATTTAGCCATATATGAAGCTAATTTGTTAAAGCTGCAGAATAAGGATGTAGACTTAGGTAAAGTGAGTGCTTGGAGCACCTTAGGAATATTAAAGGATCCAATTTTATCCTCTATGCTGGATGATGATGTTGGGGAGTTGGCTGAATTAATCATTCATGAATTAACGCATGCAACACTGTACTTTGAAAGCAATGTGGACTTTAATGAAAATTTTGCAAGCTTTATTGGCCAACAAGGGGCACTAAATTTTTTAGCATTTAAATTTGGGAAAACAAGTGTTGAAATGAAACAATTTGTATGTGACATGAGGGAACAAGAAATCTTGAAGAAATTTTTACTTCAAAAAAAAGATTCATTAAATTATTTATATCAAAGCTTTGATAAATCAATGGAAGTAAACGCTATGGAAAAACTTAAACAATTAAAATTAGATGAAATTATCAGGCAACTATATTTATTACCTGTATTTAATTGGAAAACTAAGATTAAAATTGCTCAAAGAATAAAAATTAGTAAAAACGCATATTTTATGTCTTACAATAGATATGATGCTCAATATAACAATTTGTTGAAATTATATAAGGCGCAAGGTGGTAATTTGAAAAGTTTCGTTAAATATGCAGTAAAAAACCCACAAATGGCGAATAGTATGGGGTTACATGAAATCAGCGTCCCTTAATTTGACCTTAGGTTATTGCCAAAGAATTTTATTCACAATTTTATTTAATAACTATTATTATGTTTATCTGTCTGAATAACAGATGTTTATAACATAATTTTGAAATATTTACAGAAAAATTAAAAATAGGCTTTGTCACTATAAAAACTGCTGCTATATTTGCACCCGCTTTTAAAGAAAGTATGATTCCGTAGCTCAGTTGGTAGAGCACAACACTTTTAATGTTGGGGTCCTGGGTTCGAGCCCCAGCGGGATCACAGAAAAAATTAAAAAGCCCTTGAATTTCAAGGGCTTTTTTTGTTGTTATTACTCAAATGCCAATCGAGATATACAGAAGTCAAAAAGGAAGCAAATCATGAGTAAGAATATGGTATAGCGATTAATGAATATAGAATAGTAAAGCTTCTTGTATAAATAGAACAAATTCACATCTACAAAACCTCATGAGTTATGCTTTGGGATATTTTCAAACGCTAAATTTGGGTTGACCCAAAATATGATGTTATAATCAACAATTCTTCATTTTTCCTCAAATAAAAGCACATACTCCATATTTGAATCTCAAGATTGCTGTAAATTCCATCTTTCCAAAATTGAGTGTATAATACCAATTTCATTTATTTTTTAGTTTAACTAAAAAATAAATAGGCAAAATTAATGCCGATACAACCTCAAATTAGTATAATTAAGCTATGCCGCAATTGGACAAAATTGAAAGTGTTATCAGTATAATTCATAAGTTCATTTTTTTAATCAGATATTTCCAAAGCCTGGTTTGTGTCTAAAAAACTTGCAAATACACCAATTATACGAAAGTGAAATGGTCTAAAGACCATTTCAAACTGAGGTAAATGCCGATGATCATTTGTTAGACCAAATTTATTTGGTCTATTACAAATATCATATCGGTATTAATGCTTGTGTTTACCAATGTTACACATCATCATTCATTTTTATGATGATATCATTAAATGGTTGATTTAAATATTTTTAAATACCAGGAAA
>DAORKI010000093.1:0-14804 GCA_035439485.1 Bacteroidia bacterium | reverse complement strand
GTTAATGTGGAAGCATTAACAGCAGTTTTTACCAAGTTCCCATTTCTATACAAACTAAAAATACTTCCTGATTTTTCAAATTTTACAGCCACCCAATTGTTTTGTGGTAAAATGGTACTATCAGCAATAATAAAACCATTTTGACCATTAACAGGTCGGTCGCTAAAGTGTAATCCACGATCTTCATCATAGGCAAAACGCATGTGACCTGTAAGAGATGTACTACCCCAATCTAAAAAGAAATGATCTTCTCCAGGACTTGCTGTGTATACTTTAAATTCTACAGTCCAATTTGCATTAACATCAAATGCATTGTATAAACTATCAATACTTAAATAATTATGAATTTGAGGTATGGGGCTTTCATTTTTAAACACTAAAAATCCTAAAGAATCAATTGGTTGGCCATGTGTAATTACGGTATGATACCCTGTTTTATCGCTGAAAGGATTTGGTTGTTCTCCATTAATATTGAGCATTAAATTTTGGGTAAACCCAACAAAAGGAAGCATAAATAATGATAAAATGGAAATTTTTTTCATAATACATATTTAAGTGAATAAATCTGCCACAAATTTAAATATGAAGTATTTCACTGTCAATCCATATTTGTATGGATTTTTAATCATATAAATAAGTAATTAATTAATATTATAAAAGATGCTTAGAAATTGCATATTTTATTAATCCAACAATTGTTTTGGTGCCAGTTTTTTCATAAATGTTTAGCCGATGTGTATCAACAGTTTGTTTACTAATATGCAGTGTTTCTGCAATTTGTTTACTTGTAAATTCTTTTAATATTAATTGGAGTACTTCTAGTTCTCTTTCACTCAAAGTTGTTTTTGTTTGCTTTAAATTTTGCATTTGTTTTTGCTGTTTAAAAACAATTTGTTCCAGCAACTTTTTTTGATAATATATTTTACCATTTAATAAATAATCAATGGCTAAAAAAAATTCATCTTTATTTGTGTTTTTTAAAATATATCCTTCAATTTCAGACAAAAATAGGCGATAAATTATTTCAATTTCATCACTCATACTTACTACTAAAACTGGGATATTGGGGAATTGCATTTTTATAGTTTGCATCAAATTGATGCCATCCATGCCTGGCATTTTTAAATCAGTAACAATGATGTCAACTGGATTACTAGCTAAACCATCTAATAATTCTTGTCCAGTGTATGAAACACCTTGTAAATATAAATCATCTCTCATTGAAATCAATAATTTGTATCCATCAATAACTAATTGATGGTCATCTGCAAGCCAAATTTTTTTTATTTCCATGAATTCAATATTTTTAGGTGATAGGAAACTTCATTAACAATTGGCTCCCAGCCTTTAGTTTTGAAATTATTGTCAACTTTCCATTAAATAAATCAACACGTGAACGAATGTTTTGCCAACCTATTCCATCCGATAAAATTAGATCTTTTTCTTCAAAGCCTTTGCCATTATCAGTAATATGTAAATAAACAAATTCATTATCTTTTTTCAATTCAATGGTAATTAAAGATGCTTCGGCATGTTTTATCATATTGCTAAGTACTTCCTGCACTATACGATAGATAGCAATTTGAAAGTCCTTTTTCATTTCATCGAAATTATTATCACAAGTAAATTCAATATGTAATTTTTGAGCTATTTCAAGACGATTTACTAATTCATCTATTGAAGCCACTAATCCTAATTCAATGAGACTCTGAGGCATAATTCGGTGCGAAATTTGACGCACTTCAACCGCAGCAGTATTTATTATTTTTGAAGTATTTTGTAAAATCTCTTTGTTACGCATGTCCTCAACTTTGATTGCAGATAAATTAAGTTGTATTGCCGAAATTAAATGACCTATCCCATCATGTAAATTTGCAGCAAATTCAGCTCTTTCTTTTTCCTGAAGCTCAACCATTTGAACAAAAGATTGCCGTTGCAATTGGCGAAGATTTTCTTGATGATTTTTTTCTTTTTTTGCCTGTTGATTGCGGTAGAAGAAAAAGAATAAAAAAGCAAGAAATGCCACAGCGAAAATAAATATGATGATGAGGAATTGATTCTTTTGTTTTAAAGCTTCATTTTCAATTTGTTTTTGTTTGGTATTAAAAGTTACTTCATAAAGTGCTAGCTTTTCGGCTGTTTTATTTCTAAAAATTTGATCCCTAATGTCGTTGTAGGCTTGAATTGTGCCAAGATAACCAGGCCCATCATTACAAAGCGCTTGAGAAGAAAATAGACCATTTAATGCATAGGATATGCCATCAAGATTTTTTAATGATCGGTATTTTTTTTCACTTTCACGATAGACAAGTTGCGCTTCTTTACATTTTCCGGTTTCCATCAAAAAAATACCTTTTTTCATTAAGTAAAATGCCTGTTGATTTTGGTCATCGCACAAGTAGGAATAATAAGCACAGCTATCTAACATGTTTTTTCCCATTGAAACATCTTTATAACTTCTGAAATGAAGTTCAAATAAAATGGCATAAAGCGTAGAAAGTTCCTTTGGAAGATTCACCTTTTTTAAAAAGTAAGAAGCTTTTAATAGAAAAATATTGGCCGAATCAGGTTTGCCTAATTCCCAATATATAGCACCTATATTGCGATAATTTTTACCAATAAGGGAATCAATATGGCATGATGTAGAATACTCATTAGATTTTTTGAACCAAGAAATTGCTTTAGGTTTTTGACGTAAATAATATTGGTACCTTCCCACTAACATATAAATTTCTGACAATTCATGGCATGACCCAGATTTTTCTATTTGAGGAATTAAGTGAAGAGTCAAATTCAAGGCTTCGGCATACTGACCAGCATTTGCAAGGCTGTCGGCTCTTTTCATTGGCAAGCCTATTTCAGCCAATAACTGCTGAAAAAAAAATAAAGGCAGCACTCCAAGAAGTTTGTAATAACTTTGTTTCACAAGCAAACAAATATAGATAATCAAATTGAGTGAATAAATCTACAAAAATAATTTATACATTTGCTATTATTAGGGAGCTTTGTTAATTAGATATTTACCTGGTAAAGGCACACAGAATAAGTAGATATAAAAAAATACAAGAGTTTTACATTAATATCAATCATTATGGAATACTAATGATTTATAGTTTAGCGTACAATTTTTTAATTGAAAATAGGGCTAATTAATAAAGGTTGAATGGAAATATTTTGAATGTTAATTCATGAGTGGTTTTAATATTCAACCAGCGCTAGGTACAGCAGCGGCATCCTTTATTGTGCATTGCAATAGTTCTATTTTTTGTTTAAATTAGTGCACAATAAAGATACAGCGGATGAGCCGACCCTTACATTTTTAAACTATATTTAATCGATGCAATTTGTGTTATTAAAAATGTAAGGGTAGCGCCCTAAATTTGGTAAGAAAATTTACAACATTTATTATATTGTAACAAAAAGTTATATCTGGCTTGATAAATATACAGATTTTATGGAAGTTAGACTAAATGTAAATAAATCTACAAGGTGAGTGCTTATAAAATTTTTTAGCACTTTTTTGTTTGTAAATTATTATTCTTAAATTCGCTTCTTAAGATATATATGTTGTTTTTTGTATCATATATTGACTTTATAAACACTATATTATGTCGAAAAACATTAGTGAATTATCAGGTAGGAAAGGTTTAGAGAATAACCTTTTTGAAGCATTAGGAAAAGCTGCTGCCAAAAATGGAACACCTGATTCCGAATCGCTCGAACAAATTCGCAACGAATTTCTAGTGGGCAAGTCAACTGTTTATGGAACAACATCATTTTATGATTTTTTACGTCCCGAAAATCAAGGAAAAAAAGTTTATGTATGCAATGGCTCTGCATGCATGACTGCTGGCACTCAGGCTAAAGTAAAAGATCAATTAAGTTCGCATTTTAATGCCGCAGAAATTGGCGAAATGTGTTGCCTAGGTCGTTGCCACGAAAATAATGCCTTCTTTTATAATGGCAGTAACTACTCTGGCAAGGACATTGAAAACCTAACGAATATTAAAGGTAAAAATGCCAAGTCTGCAGAAAATTATTTTGTAGGATGCCATGGAAAGCAAATTCTTACAGCCCCTGTGGAGCCAATTGAAAGCCTCTTCAATATTTTAAGAAATGCATTTGCTATGGGTAAAGACGCATTATTGAATGAAATAAAAGCCTCAGGAATCAGAGGTAGAGGCGGTGCAGGATTTTCAATGGGATTTAAATTAGAATCATGTAAGAATGCAAATGATCCAGTGAAATTTATCGTCTGCAATGCTGATGAAGGTGATCCAGGTGCTTATTCCGATAAGTATATTATGGAACAAAGACCTTTGTCATTATTGTTGGGTATGATGTTGGCTGGCTATGTAGTTGGCGCAACAAGAGGTGTAGTTTATATAAGGGGTGAGTATCCAGAATCAATTAAAATTATTGAAGAAGCCATAGCTCATTTAAAATCACGACATTATTTAGGCGAAAACATATTTGAATCTGGTTTTGATTTTGACTTTAAAGTGATTCATGCACAAGGTGCCTATATTTGTGGTGAGGAAACAGCTTTGCTTTCCTCAATTGAAGGCCAGCGGCCCGAAGTACGTGTCCGTCCGCCATATCCTACACAACAAGGTTTGTTCAATAAACCCACTGTTGTAAATAATGTTGAAACTTTAGCTAATTTGCCTTTTATTGCACTTCATGGCGGAAAAGCATACGCAGCCATAGGTACTGCAAAATCATCAGGAACAAAATTGGTTTCTCTAGATTCATTTTTTAATCGCCCCGGCATTTATGAAGTGGATATGGGCACTCCTTTATCTGTAGTAATTAATGAATTAGGACAAGGATTTAAAACCGATATAAAGGCCATGCATATTGGCGGCCCGCTTGGCGGTTTAGTACCTGTGCATAAAATAAATGAGTTAAATATTGATTTCGATTCTTTTGCTGCTCAAGGATTTTTATTAGGACATGCTTCTTTTGTTTGCATTCCTAAAGCCTTCCCAATTATAGATTACATTAAACATTTGTTTCAATTTACCGCCCATGAAAGTTGTGGTAAATGTTTCCCTTGTAGGCTCGGTTCAACGCGCGGAGCCGAAATGTTAAGCAAAGCCACAAACGAAAATTATATTATTGATAAAAAGTTATTTACTGACTTATTACAAACTATGGAAATAGGCTCTCTATGCGCTTTAGGAGGCGGTTTGCCATTGCCTATTAAAAATGCAATGCAATATTTTAATGAGGAATTAAAGGTCTATTTTAAATAAATAATTATTTTTATTCATATCACGCAAAATGGAAAATAAACCATTAGGAACGAATAACACCAATGGGCAAAGCCCTCAAAATAACGTAGCTTACATTAATGATAAGGCTTACGAAATTTTGCCCGGTGAAACAATTTTAAATTTTATTAAAAGAAATTTTGGCAAAAAGGCTGTGCCAACATTGTGTGATGCACCAAATTTAGAACCTTTTGGCTCATGCCGAGTTTGCAGTGTTGATGTTGCTTTAAGTGCTGGTGGCCCTGCTAAAGCACAAGCTTCTTGTCATACTCCTGTAATGCCTAATTCATATATTTATCCCGATTCGCAAAGGATACAAGGCCTCAGAAAAAATATTATCGAATTGGTGTTAACCGATCATCCATTAGATTGTTTGACCTGTGAAGTCAATAATAATTGTGAACTTCAAGAGGTAGCTGCACGAGTTGGTATCAGAGATGTCCGTTATCCAGAAGGGAAAAATCACTTGCATCGTGAAAAAGATGTATCTCATGCTTATATGACTTCTGATTTTTCGAAATGCATCAATTGTTTTAGATGTGTTCGTGCATGCGATGAAGTCCAAGGCGAATTTGTGCTCAACATGGCTGGCCGTGGTTTCGATAGTCATATTATAAAAAGCTATAACGACAATTTTGAAGCTTCGGATTGTGTAAGCTGTGGCGCTTGTGCTCAAGCTTGCCCTACTTCGGCAATTTCTGATATTTTTGAATCAAAATCTATACAAGTAGATAAAAAAACCAGAACCATTTGTACCTATTGTGGAGTTGGATGCAACCTTGAAGTTGCAACTGTAGGTGGTAAAATTAAATCCATTCAAGCGCCTTATGATGCTGCTGCCAATGGCGGTCATACATGCTTAAAAGGACGTTTTGCATTTTCTTTTTATAATCATCCTGATAGGTTAAAAACACCACTCATTAAAAGAAATGGTGAATTTGTTCCAGCCACCTGGGAAGAAGCCTATAGCTATATTGCAAACGAATTAAATCGAATTAAAAATGATTTTGGCCCCGATTATATTGCGGGTATTTCCTCAGCACGTTGTACCAATGAAGAAAATTATTTAATGCAAAAATTTATGCGTGCTGTTATTGGAACCAATAATATTGATAGCTGCGCTCGTGTTTGTCACTCACCAACTGCTTTAGGTATGCAACGTACTTTTGGTACAGGTGCTGCTACTAATTCCATTATCGATTTAAAATATACAGATTGTGTCATGGTAATTGGAGCTAATCCTACCGATGCGCATCCCGTAACAGGAGCCAAAATTAAACAATTCATGATGAAAAAAACAGGAATTGTAATTGATCCACGTAAAACAGAATTAGCCAAATACGCAACATACCATTTACAACTTAAGCCAGGCACAAATGTAGCTATGCTCAATATGTTACTTTATTATATCATGACCGAAGGTCTTGAAAATAAACAATTCATAGAAGAGCGTACCGAAGGTTATGAGGAGTTTAAAGCACATGTGTTAAATTTAAATATGGACGAACATGCAGATATTACTGGTGTTAATAAAGAGCTTGCACGGGCAGCAGCTATTGCTTATGCATCTGCAGCCAATGCCATGTCGTTTCATGGACTTGGTGTAACCGAACATTCGCAAGGTACATACACAGTAATGTTAATTGCTGATTTAGCCATGATTACAGGAAATATTGGTAGGAGAGGGGTTGGGGTAAATCCTTTAAGAGGTCAAAACAACGTACAAGGCGCTGCCGATATGGGCTGTCAACCACATCAAGGAGCTGGATACCTCGATGTAACTAATGCTGAATATCATGCTAATTATGAAAAATTTTATAATGCAAAATTGCCTTTGCATGTTGGATATAAAATTCCACAAATGTACGATGCCGCCATTGGTGGAAAACTCAAAGCTTTGTGGTTAATGGGTGAAGATAATGCACAAACTGACCCCAACACCAATCATGTAAAGCAAGCGCTAAACAGCTTAGATTTATTAGTAGTTCAAGAAATTTTTATGACCGAAACGGCCAAATTAGCTCATGTAATATTACCTGCTTCTTCTTTCCTCGAAAAATCAGGCACTTTTACTAATGGTGAACGTAGAATTCAACGTGTAAATGCAGTTGTAGAGCCCATTGAAGGTACAAAACCCGATGGCCAAATTGTAACCGAATTAATGCAATTTATGGGCTATCCACAAGAAAATTACAGTCCAGATACCTTATTACAAGAAATTGCTCAAATTGTACCTTTTTTCGCTGGGGTAAAATGGGATGAACTTGGCGATAATGGCAAACAATGGCCTGTATTACCCAATGGTTCTGATACCGAAATTTTGCACACCACCTCATTTAAAAGAGGAAAAGGAAAATTTGAAAAAGCTACCTGGAAGGAGTCAAAAGAATTAGAAGAAAATAAAAATGAGTTTCCATACATACTTACCACAAATCGAGAGCTCGAACATTACAATTGTGGCACTATGACACGTAGAACAAATAATGCATTAATCATAACTGAAGATGTGTTATTGATTCATCCAAGCGATGCTCATAGTCATCAAATTATGGATGGCGACATGGTTTGTATTTCATCAGCGCGAGGCAAAATTGATGTAAAAGCACGTATAACAGAAGAAGTGAAGCCTGGAATTTTATCATCTACCTTTCACTTTCCTGAAATAAAAATGAACGATATAACTTCTAGTGTAGCCGATAGTGATGCACTTTGCCCAGAATATAAAGTGGTTGCCGTTAATATAAGAAAATCAAAAGGAAAATATAAGGCTGCCCAAGTTTAATTCATGCTGCATTGTTTGGGCGCAACCCTTCCAATTTTTTTTAAGCATGGCTAGCAATAAAAAGCCTTGGTATAAAAAATTGAATGGGTCAGGCCATCCGCTATATCTTTTTTGTGTCACAATGGCAACGCAAAAAAAAGGATGCCGCTCCTGTCCTTTGCGCTCGTTCAATAAATATATAACACATAATACCAATGTGAATTATAAATTATAACAATAATTTATAATTCTTACAGTGGTAAATGCCTATAGGAAAGAAGTTTAGCACAAATTTAGTGAAGTAAATTTGGGCTATTACTTTTTTCACATCGGTACAATTACCTAAAAATGTGAAAAAAACAGAACTCTACCATTATCATAGCCATAAAAAATTATCTTTGCTCGTTAAATTTAAGTACCACTATATTTAAAGTGCAAAAGTTTCAATTTAAAAGATTATTTATCATATTTATTAATTGTTTAGCCCTATTTTTATCTAAAAGTAATGCTCAAAACAATGTTGGGATTGGCACCTTAACTCCAAATGCTACTGCACTATTAGAATTGCAAAGTATTGACAAAGGTTTTTTAGCACCTCGCTTAACCACAGCTCAAAGGTTAGCTATTCCGGCTCCAGCCAATGGTTTAATGGTATATGATTTAAATCTTGAATGTTATTATTTTTATAACGCTGTAACACTAATTTGGCAATCTATGTGTACAGGTTTGCAAGGTCCTCCAGGTCCTGCTGGGCCACCTGCCAATAATGCTTGGTTTTTAATAGGAAATGCAGGTATTACACCTGCAACCAATTTTTTAGGTACTACTGATAATCAACCTATAAATGTAAGAACAAACAATATCACTCGTTTTATTTTTCCTGTTGCCGATCAAGTGCATGCGGCCGTTGATGGTACTGCAGCTTTACCATTTTACAGCTTCTTAAACAATACAGGTGTTGGAACTTACCGTGCAGGGGTAAATATCCTTGGATTTTCAACCTCTGGTACTGAAAGAATGAGAATATTAGCAAACGGTAGAACAGCAATTAACAATACTTTGGGCGAAGCACAATTAGATGTAAGAAATAATTTTGCTACTGCTGGCGCATCATATTCAACCATTTTAGGTGTAAATAGCCATGCGAGTGGGACAGGTATTATTGGAGTTGGACAAGGACAGGCAATTAATGCATCACTTGCTGGTTCTGGAGGTTCGTTTGTAGGCAATAGCCTTGGAATTTTTACCGAGTATAATTCAAGCCCTAATGGCAATGGGATCATCATTCAAAACTCAATTGGCGATATATGGTATGTTGGCTCCTTACTAGCTGCAGCTAAAAGAAAAATTGCTGGTCCAGGCGCAGTATCTACTGTTGTAAAAGATTTAGAAGGCAATGAAGTAATGTTAAGTTGTCCTGAAAGTCCCGAAAATTTATACATGGATTTTGGCATAGGTAAATTAACAAACGGTTTTGCTGAAATTAAAATTGATCCAATTCTTGAAAAAAATATTATTGTTGACGACACTCACCCAATTAAAATATTTATTCAGCCTGAAGGCAATTGCAATGGTGTTTATGTTTCAAATAAATCAGCTAAAGGATTTCAAGTGATAGAAATGAATAATGGAAAATCAAATATCAATTTTTCATATCAAATAGTAGCCACGATGGGCAATCAAACCTCTATTGATGACAAAGGGGTGGAACACACTTATAAATACACTGAAAGGTGGGTAAAAATGCCTGAAAAAAACAAAAGTTTAAAGGGAAATGAAAAGTAAATATGTTAAACATTTTTCCTTGGACTTAAAACCAAATGGAGGCTTTTTAATTACAAAATCACTTGGATATCAAAGTCTGTTTTTGCTTTTAATTATCAGTTTCAATACCAATGCTCAAATTGTTTATAACAATGGTGCCGTTATTGCCATTAAAGCAGGAGCAAATATGATTGTAAAAACAGGATCTTTTACAAATGCATCAGGAACGGTTGATAATGCAGGCTTATTACAAGTTGAAGGCAATTATACCAATAATGCAACATCCAATGGCGGTGGTGCTGCAGGCGTTTATAAAATTCAAAATAATTGGGTTAACAATGCCACATTTACTGCCAATAATAGCCAAGTTGAATTGTATGGTGCTAACCAATTAATAACAGGCACAAGTAGTACCAACTTTTATCAATTAACGCTTACAGGAACGGGAATAAAAACCCAAACCCTTGATGCATCTGTAAGCAATTTGCTCGAATTAAACGACCGCGAATTGGCAACCGATAATTTTAAAATGATAATTACCAATACCAATGTAAATGCAATAACTCGAACCACCGGATTTGTGAGTAGCCTTGGAAATGGACGTCTATCAAGGGCAATGTCTTCGGTTGGTACTTATCTTTTTTCCACTGGCTCAAGTGTTGGTGTAACACGATATCGCCCTATCACCATCACTCCTTCAACCAGCACAGCTCAACAGTATGAAGTTAGATTGGCCAATAATGACCCTAACACAGATGGATTTAATAGAAATACAAAAGCTGCTGATGTGTGTGAAGTAAACCCTAATTATTTTCATCACATCAATAAAATTTCAGGAACGAGTCCAGTATCCTTAAGTTTTTATTATGATGCATTACTAGATGGAAATTGGGCTTCGGTGGGCCATTGGCAAAATATTCCACAGTGGCAAAACACAGGTATAGTGGTGCCAGGTGTTGCTGCACCGTTTACTACTTTGACTATTGCATCATGGAGTGATTTCAACTTGTCACCTTTTGCTCTTGTTAATTTAGGACCAAATGCTAATATAACCGGAAGTACATCTTTTTGTGTAGGAGCTTCTACAACGATTAATTTTACAGGCACTCCTAATGCGGTTATTACCTATAACATTAACGGAGGCCCCACTCTTAACTTAACTCTTAATGGAAGCGGTAGTGCAAGCATTAATACTGGTGCTTTAGGAACAACAACAGTATATAATCTGCTAAGTGCCTATATGCCAGCCACACCATCTTGTGTGCAAAATTTCACAGCTCAAGCCACCGTTACAGTAATTCCCATTCCTTTAATCACCCCTATTTTTCACGATTGAATATCAACCTGATTTTTTTTCCTTAAATCAGTGTTACATATCGCATAATTTTATTTTAAAACAACCAACATAACTCAGGCTTTTTATTTCATATTTCAATAAACATAATTATATCTATAAAATTAAAAATGAAATTGAGATTCTAATTTTAAAAAGGCATACTTTTCAATCCAATTGATTAATGAGGTTCAATTATTTTCAAGCCTTAAACCAAAGAGGTTTTTCTTTTAAAACTATTTTATAAATTGGGCAATTTTGGTCATGTGCACCATTTAAAATTCCAATACTCATTAAAAATTCATTCACAATTTCACCACCAGTAAATTTAAAGTTTTTCTTAAATAATTTAACCCAATCTTCCTTTGATTTTGGATGGTGATGAGCTAACCATTTTTGAAAAGAACCATACTCTTTTTGAAGGATAAGTATTGTTTTTGCATTTTCGATGGCTGCATTTATTTTCAATTTATTTCTGATTATTCCTTCATCCATTAAAAGTCTTTCTCTATCAAATTCAGTAAATGCAGCAATCTTTTTTATATTAAAGTTGTGATAAGCCTTTCTAAAAAACTGCTCTTTCTTTAAAATTGTTTCCCAACTTAGGCCTGCTTGATTAATTTCCATTATTAATCGCCCAAATAATTCATTGTCATCAAGAATTGGGAAACCATAATGTTTATCATGATAATTTTTATGCAGCAACTTGCGTGTTTCAGGTTGCATAGATTCAATAGCGCTACAATATGACATTTTTCTTTTTTATTTGATGTACAATAATAGTTACTTTCTCCTTATGAAAATCAATTATTATTGGGAATTAGTGTTATAAAAAACCTTTGTTTTTTTATCCTGTGTACACCCAAAAATAAGCGCGAGAGCATGGTAGATGGATTTGAATATATTTTTTAGCATCACTATATTTTTATTGATTCAATAATAATATTTTCATTATGTGTGAAGTTTAATTTAAATTGTATATTTGACTAATTGATTTATTTATAAACCAAATATTCATCATCAAACGGGGCTAAAATCCAAATGGAGTAATTAATTAATAAGACATTTAATCAAAAAAAGCCCGAAAATAAAAGGTTTCAGCCCAAAAACGCCCGAATTTTGCAAGATTACGAAAGGGAGTAAAAGTTTAAACATTCTTTAAACTTGATTTAATAATTCTTTAAACATATACCAAAAAAAGCCCGAAAGGTTAAATCACTCCATGCGAATGACCCCTATTACTAGCGAAATGTTGAATATATCCCTTTCGCTGTCCACATCAATATCCTCATAGTCTTTATTATCGCTTCTTAATACCCATTTTGTGGGGGATTTGCCTTTAACAATGCGTTTTACCATTATACCTTGTGTTGTATCCAGCACATAGGTTTTATTCCATTGTATGAAATTATTTTTATCCATACGGATGCAGGCTAATATATCTCCTGCGCTGTATTTTGGGTACATGCTGCTGCCTTTTACCCTTATTAAATACTCAGCCTTGGCAAATTCAGGCACAAAGTACCGGGTTTCTATTTCACTTTCTAATATAGTAAGCTCACCTGTGCCTTGGCCAGCTAATGCACTGATGGGAATTAATGGAATACCTTTTTTATATAAATCTGATTGCTCATTTACCTGAAATGCAGCTTTTTTTTCAGTTGGGTGGACAGTTGGGTGGACAGTTGGGTGGACAAACATTTCTCCATTTCCTGTCATAAGCCATGAAGGATTAACACCAAATGTTTTAATGATGTTATGTAGTATCTCAAAACCCGGAACTGTAAGCTTTCTGCCTTCTGCCCCTTTAGTTATTGTTCTAATTGTAGAGTTTGACTCATAGCCAAGCTTCTTAGAAAACTGATACTCGCTAATATTCAAAGCTTCGATTAGCGCAATTACTCTTTCATTTATTGTCATTGCAATAAAATAATTTATTTGATTATCAAATAGTTAAAAATTATTATTGCTATTGCGCTTGCATTATTGCAATTACAATAGTACTCTTGCATCAAAATTTAATGCAAAGGAATAATAAAAAATTAACAAACAATGAAAATTACTTTAGAATTTGAAGACGACAAGAATAATACTTTCCTGATGTTCCTAAAAGAGATACCAAGCCTTGAAATATTGTTGCAAGGTGAAAATGGGATTGAATATCAGTTACTTTTTTCGATAAGAAGAATTCCTCAACATCAGCAATTTGAAATACAAAAGCAGGAAACTTGCCAGCATAATTGTACGTCAATTCTTCGTTTCGCTGCAAATCTACCTGAAGGGATTGACAAATCTCACGCAGCAGATTATAGGCCTCCTTGTCCTTTTCATTTGAAGGGGTGCCAGGTGGCTTTGATTGGTGAGTTACAGTAATTACAACATTAAAATTCATACTGCAAACATAAAGAAATAATGGAATCAATAAAAGAAATAAGCTCTCACGAGCGGCATATAGTAGCAGATATACTTGGACTGAGTAAAATAACAGTTGACCAAGTAATTAACGGTCGCAGAAACAATGAACTGGTATTAGAAGCCTGTAAGAATATTGTAATAATGCGACAAGATATGATAGAGCAACTTACCAAGCTAATGGAAAGCTTGGCTAAGGAAAAGGCAGTAGAGTTTAGAAATTAATCCATTAATTAAAACTCTCCCTCACTTGACACCATCATTTGCACATAAGCAACACCCGAGTACAGGCATAGAGATGCTTTGTATAAGCGTTAAAGCTTTTGCTTATGATGGTGAAGGTGTTGGTGCGAAATCAGACACTTATCAAAAATTAAGGTCTCGCAAACAAATTGAAGTAATTGGGCGTGGTGGTAATGGGAATGAAGCGTGGATAATTTATGACACGATGCCTGAAGAGTATAAAAACAAAGTGATTGCCCGGTACGGTAATCCTTATGGCTTAACAAGGCTTCACGAGTTATTGAATAGCCTGTATAGTTTTGATTACAGGGCTTATGACTTTTACAGAGACTTTAAAACTGAAAGCGGCAGGAGCCTACCAAACCAAGATACTGACTGGCCAAAAGAATTGGCGAAAGCTGCAAGCTGGATGAATGTAGTTTGTGGACTGGCCGAAAAAACCTACCCGATTTCAAAATCAGAATATGCTAATGTACGTGCGGATGAATATAAGCCTGTGCGTTTGCTTTTGGAAAGCAATAAAATATGGTTGCCATACAGTTATGATAAATTGATGGCACGTAGGAAGCAATATTTAGGAACCAATGGCATCAATGCACCAGTGTATGACTGCTTAATACCTAAAACCCTAGAAAATACCAACAGCTTGGCATTGAATGATGACCAATTAGCTGTTTTAAAAACGATTTATAGTAATGCTGGTAGCCGTCAAATGGATTTTACGTGGGTAGCTACTAAATTTAGATTGGTGTGTGTGGCTAAGGATTGGAGGCTTAAAAATGGCAATTTGATACAATTAACGCCTGAAGCGGTTGCCGATTACCTCTTTAATCATAAAAAGCAAACTATAGTACTTAAAAAGGGCAAAAAGGCCTTTGCCAAAGAATTTGGGCTTAAACAAGTACTTGAACGCCCATCTGCGCCATTGTATTTTGTATGTCACGATGGTTGGGATGCTGCTTTGTATTATCAAAAAAAGGTAGAGGTTATTGATAAAAAAACATTAAAGACTAAA
>DAORKI010000092.1:0-14808 GCA_035439485.1 Bacteroidia bacterium | reverse complement strand
TAATTAAAGCATTATTATTTCCTATGGTAAGCGCAGATTTAACGCCCAAATAAATTAGATTAGCCTCTTTATTTCCACTAATGACATTGATTTTAAGTTGAAACAATTTAAAAACAGTATCTACAAATTGATTTCCATTGGCAGCATCTCTAATGGCTGAAGTTGCAAATGAATAAATTTTATTTACACTAAATGATTTTATAATGGATAGCATTTTTTCAATGCTATCAATGCCACGCCAAAATGGAACAGGTTGAATAATACTGAGGTTGATACCACCTTCTCCTAATTTTACTGGAAATTTATCTTGATGAATGATGGTATAATATGATTTGTTATGATCGGCAATGACCAAATTAAATGTATTTGTACCTAAATCAATTACCGCGATACGCATAATAAATCATTGTGTGAATGAATCAAAGTTAGCATATTTATTTAAAACCTAAAAATCCAGTAGCTAAGCTTTATAAAATAGCCATTTCCAAATTTCTTTATAGGAAGTTTTTTTTCCATACATTAATATTCCGGTTCTGTATATCTTAGCCGAAAGCCAAGTTGCACCAATAAAACCCGCCACAAGCATAAGCATTGAAAATATTAAGTCGAAATAAGGAACACCAAATGGAATTCTAACCATCATGATGACAGGGCTAGTGAGTGGGAATACTGAAAGCCAAAAAGCAAGTGATGACTCGGGGTTGGTCATTACATTTTGAGCAAGCGTAAACGAAAGAATTAATGGAATTGTTAATGGAAGCATAAATTGTTGAGTATCTGCTTCGTTATCTACTGCTGAACCCACAGCAGCAAAAAGTGCACCATAGAGCAAGTATCCTCCTAAAAAATAAAACAAAAACGAAAATAGCATAACAGGTAAATTCACTTGCTCAAAAAACGAATCCATAATTTCGGCTTTTTTATCTGTCGACATTTCTTTGAAAGCAGCAGATTGAGGTGTATTTGCTTTGAATGTTTGTTCTATTTGGTCAACATTTACTTTATCCTTTATGAAATAATTACCTACTAAAGTTGTTCCGATTGCACTTAAAATAATCCACAATAAAAACTGAGTTAAACCAACCATAGCAATGCCAATAATTTTACCCATCATTAATTCAAATGGTTTAACAGAAGAGATAATTACTTCTATTATTCTACTTGTTTTTTCTTCAATTACACCCCTCATCACTTGGGCTCCATATAAAAATATGAAAACATAAATTAATATACCAGCAATGAACCCTAAGGCCATGCTCACTTCATTATCTTTTGTTTCAAAATTGCCACTTTTTTCAATTTTGGTTGTGGTAACATTTAACTTGGTTTTAATTGAAGCTAACTGGTTTGCTTGTATACCAGATGCCATTAATTTCATATCTTCTAGTTTCTTACCAACTATGGTGCTAATATAATCTTGCATACCTAAACCTGGCTGCTTTTTATAATAAATTTGAATTTTTTGCGCGTCAATAATATTAGAAGGAATATATAAAATTACATTGTAATTGGTTTTATAAAAATTGTTTTGTTCATAAGCGAGTGTATTTTTAGAATACGAAAATGTTTGATTCGTTGTATTGTCAAGTTTATTATTGAAAAGCATTGATTCATCAACCACCAAAATATTTTGTTTTTCTTCGGGAATCATTTTTATCCAAAATTGAGCAAAAACAAGTCCTACCATTAGTATTGGCCCCAATATGGTCATCACAATAAATGACTTTTTTTTAACTCTTGTAAGATATTCGCGTTGAATTATTAAAAATATTTTATTCATGTTCAAGATTTTAGGAAGAAGAGTTATTCAGTAAAATTAGATTCAATATTGAGCTTTTCATTACTTACTTTTGAAATAAAAATATCATTCATACTTGGAATTATTTCTTGTAAGCCATTGACCATTACATGTGGCATAATTGCTTCAAGCAGTTGGTTAGGTGTGGCATTATATAATAATTTTACAGTAGCAAAATTTTGATTTCCTTCACTATGTTTTTCAATTAATTCACAGCCTGTCCAAATGGCATTGGTAAATGCAATGATATTGCCTGAAAACTCAACTCTATAAGTATTTGTGCGATATTCCTTTTTGATTTCTTTGACACTACCTTCGAGTATCTTTTTTGAGCGATTAATTAGGGCAATGTCATCGCATAATTCTTCAACAGATGACATATTGTGAGTGGAGAAAATAATACTTGTGCCTTTTGCTTTTAATTCAAGAATTTCATTCTTTATTAAATTTGCATTTATAGGATCGAATCCACTGAAAGGCTCATCTAAAATTAATAATTCAGGTTCATGTAAAATTGTAACTACAAACTGAACCTTTTGTTGCATACCTTTTGAAAGTTCTTCAATTTTTTTGTTCCACCATGTTGTAATTTCAAATTTTTCGAACCAGTATTTTAACCTTTTAGTAGCTTCTTGTCGGCTCAATCCTTTTAAGCGCGCAAGATAAAGCGCTTGCTCGCCAACTTCCATTTTTTTGTATAAACCTCTTTCCTCAGGTAAATATCCTATTCTTTCAATATGATGCTGTTGTAATTTTTGCCCATTAAAAAAAAGTTCTCCGCTATCGGGTCCTGTAATTTGATTTATTATTCTTATTAGGGAAGTTTTACCTGCACCATTAGGACCTAACAAGCCAAAAATGCTATTTTTTTTCACATTAATACTTACATGATCCAATGCGGTATATTTATCATAATTCTTTACAATGTTATTAGCTAAAAAAATGTCCATGTGAATTTAATTAAAGGCAAATATAAATCACAAAGGAATTGAAATAAATGAGAATTTTTACAATTAAGAATTATTTTTAAATTAACATCTCTTGACATGAGTAATTCGATAATATTTGTTTACTTCGTGATTAATAAATTATGTCGAATTTGACCAAATATAAATTAGATGAATTTGAAGAAACCAATGACGCAGTAATAATTGGAATTGTTTCATCAGCACCCGATTATACCCTTTGTTGGCATATCAACAAATTACTTCAAGTGAATATGTTTAGGTGTAAAGATATAAAAATTGAATTAATTTCAAAGATTAAAAAAAGCCAAGTTATTAATTTGTTTTCAGATGAAGTAAAAGATGAAATTGAAAATACTCACCTTTCGTTTCATCATGCATTTAAGTATATTGACGAACAATTTTTTAGCGAATATTACTTGATTACAAATAAAGGAACTCAAGGATTCATCGAAAATAGCTTAAAAAAAGTGAATTATTTTTTTGAGATTAATGGAATCAAATCTGAAAATCATGAACAATTAGTTTTCGATTTAAATAGTGTTGAAATTATTGAATTAGCCTATTTTATTGGAAATGAAAGTTTGATTTCAAAGTTTCAGATAGCTATTTAATAAATGCGTTTATAATTAAATTGATAAAAAAATATTGTAATAATAAAAATATGACAAATAGATGGACAAAAACTAAAATTGTTGCAACACTTGGGCCAGCATCAAACACAAGACCAGTATTAAGTTCAATGATGGATGAAGGTTTAGATGTAGCTCGTATTAATGCTTCGCATGGGAGTTATGAATTCCATCAACAGACTATAAATATTATAAGAGAGTTGAATCATGCAAAAAAAAGCAATGTAGCAATTTTGGTTGATTTACAAGGACCTAAATTAAGAATAGGCAATGTTGAAAACAACGAAGTTATATTAAAAGAAGGAAATGAAATCATCATTACCACTATTGAATGTGTTGGTAACGCCCAAAAAATATATATTACTTATCCTGAGTTTCCAAAGGATGTTGCTGTTGGTGATAGCGTAAAAATTGATGATGGAAAACTTGAATTAAGGGTAATTTCAACCAATCATGAGGACACAGTAAAAGCAGTAGTGGTAAATGGTGGTGTACTTTCATCTAAAAAGGGCGTTAATTTACCAAATACAAAAATTTCTTTACCATCGCTCACTAAAAAAGACTTAGAAGACTTAAATTTTGCACTAAGTAATAATGTGGAGTGGATTGGCTTATCCTTTGTACGTTCGGTAACTGATGTCATTGATTTGAAAGAAAGAATAAAAGCAGCTAAAAAAACCACCAGGGTAATAGCTAAAATTGAAAAACCCGAAGCTATTGAAGAGATTGATAATATTATTGATATGGCAGATGGAATTATGGTTGCTCGTGGCGATTTAGGTGTTGAGTTACCTATGGAAAAAGTTCCACTGATTCAAAAAATGATTGTGAACAAATGTATTAAAGCTTCAAAGCCAGTAATTATTGCCACACAAATGATGGAGAGTATGATAAGTAATTATACTCCAACACGAGCTGAAGTTAATGATGTGGCCAATGCGGTGCTTGATGGTGCCGATGCAGTGATGCTAAGTGGTGAAACCTCTGTAGGAAAATATCCTATCTTGGTTATTCAACACATGCATAAAATATTAGCTGCAGTTGAAAGTGAGGGTAAAATCTATTTTAAGGACCATCCTCCAGTAGTTAAAAATCAAACTTTTATTTCTGATTCAATTTGCTTTAATGCTTGTGTTATGGCTCAGCATAGTGGTGCAAAGGGAATTGTAAGTATGACGAATAGTGGATATACCGCTTTTAAATTGAGTAGTCACCGTCCATTAGCCAACATTTTTATTTTCACTGATAATCCTACCTTATTAAATACGTTAAATTTAGTTTGGGGTGTTAGAGGTTTCTATTATGATAAATATGAGAGTACCGATAAAACTATTGAAGATGTAAAAGAGTTTTTAAAGCAACAAAACCTTGTTAAACAAAACGATTTATTAATTCATATTGCAAGTATTCCAATGAAAGAAAGAGGCAGGGCTAATATGATAAAACTCGGAATTGTTTAACTAAAATAAATGGTTTTTTGCCATTTACGATTTAAAATGTATGTTTGAAGCATGAAAAATATATTTTTTATAATAATCATTGTCACCATCTCCTTGAATTTTGAAACTTGCTATGCTCAAGAAAAAGTTACTATGATGAATGGGAACATATTTTTTGTGAATGTTGGTGATACAGCAGGAGATTTTATAAAAATGGTAGACCCAGAATCAAAAAAAACTGAAGTTGTTGATATTGAAAAGGCCCGCATATTTTCTATCCTTTATGCTAACGGAAAAGAAGTGTTTATTTATAAACAAGATACTTTATCAGAAGACAACTACCTAGGTGTTGAAGAAATGAGAGCATATATTGCAGGTGCACATGATGCGAACAGCAGATATAGTACTCCTTTAGCATTTTGGGGAAGTTTTGGCATTGGCGCAGGATCTGGTGTGGTATTTCCTGCATGGATATCACCTATTGTAGCTGGCGGTGGCGCGCTGTTGCTGGGTTCAAGATGGATTAAAATAAATCGCTCACATATTTCGGACCCAAAATATCTAAAAGACCCTAATTATTTAAGTGGTTATGAAAATGCAGCACGACAAGCCAGAGTTCAAAATGTGATAAAAGGCGCTGTAATAGGTTTAATTATAGGTGCAGTTGGAAGGTACACCTTATTGGAATAATTGAAAAGTAAGCTATTATTTCATTTAACGGCTTCAGGCTTTTATACTTCAGTATGCCTGGCCTCCATGAGTGTATGTACCGATATTATTTTGCTCAACACCAAACCAAACTGGCTTTACTTTGTTTTTATTTTTTTTACCACCTTTTTTTACTATAACTTTCATAAAATAGAATGGTATCAGCATCAACGAATATTTGATAAAGAGAATTTAAAATACCAATGGCCTTCGCTTTTTCCAGGATTTTTGTTTTTGTCTTTAATAATTAGTTTTGTTGCTTGTGCTTCTTTAATTACCATCTGCTTAAATAATTACAAATCATATTTATTGGGAGGTTTAGCATGCCTCATTTCTTTATTTTATAACCATAAAGTAATGGGTATACAATTAAGAAGTATAAAAGGGCTAAAAGCATTTGTCATTGGCTTGGTTTCAGTGATTACAACAGTGCTCATTCCATGCGCTAATTTTTATGTATTTGGCAGCATTATTTTTTTTAAAGTCGCATTTTTTACCCTAGCTCAGTTCCTTTTTATTAGTGCCTTGTGTATTACAGCTGATATTAGGGATGCAGCCGAAGATCATGAAGATGGAATTAAAACCTATCCCGTTATTCTCGGAATTTCAACTTCGAAAAAACTAGTGTTAGTGATGTTATTATTAAATCTATTATTACTTTACATTATGTTAGAATCTGATTATCTAACATTTAAGCATTTCGAAATGTTAAGTGCAATTACATTACTATCCATTTTGTTTACTCATCATTTAAATACCAAGAGTGGCTATTACTTATTTGTATTATTAATTGACGGGTTAATTTTATGTCAGTCTATAGGTGCATTTATACTTAAAATTTTGAATTCCATATAAAAGTTTTGATTTAATTTTTAATGTTAAAAAGTATTTTTTCTTTTTAAAAATAACAGAATTATTTTAGATTTACCACAAATAACTTAAACTATGAAAAAACACTTACTTACCATTGCAGCTTTTGCACTTATTGGTGCAGTTAGAGCGCAAACCGTGATGCCACAGGTAGTGTCATCCTCGGGCGGAAGTGGTCAAAATGCACAAGTTAGCTTGGATTGGACAATTGGAGAGACTGTAACAAGTACAGTATCTGATGGTCAATCAACCTTAACTCAGGGTTTTCAACAGCCAACTTTACAAATTGCCACTACCCAAAATGAGAAGAATGATCTAGCCTTAATGTTGGTTTATCCTAATCCTACGGCCGATTTTGTAACTCTAAAAATTAATCAATCGGATCATCGCTTATTCAATTATAAAGTGCATGATGTTGCTGGAAAATTGGTTATAGAAGGAAAAGCTTCAACTAATTCTCCAAACATTTCTTTTCAAGGACTAGCCTCTGGCCAGTACACCTTATCATTAATTGACAATGAATTAAAATCACAAAGTATTTCTATTATTAAACAAAACTAAACTAAACATGAAAAAATATATTTTTACAGTAGCAGCGGCCTTACTTTGTAATTTGGCAATATTTGCTCAATCACCAAATAAAATTAGCTACCAAGCTGTAGCAAGAGATAACAGCGGGAACACTTTACCAAACACTGCTGTAAGTTTTAGATTAAGCATCTTACAAGGAAGTTCAACAGGCACAAGTGTATATTCAGAAACGCACAATTTGTCTACGAATGCCTATGGGCTAGCTAATTTGGCCATAGGAGGTGGTACAGTAGTTTCAGGTACAATGAGTGGAATCAATTGGTCAGCTGGACCATATTTTGTTAAAGTTGAATTAGATGCAGCAGGCGGAACAAATTATGCCTTAATGGGCACATCTGAATTGTTATCAGTTCCTTACGCCTTGTATGCAGCCAATGGTGGAACTCCTGGACCACAAGGACCACAAGGACCAGCGGGTATTGATGGAGCACCAGGTGCACAAGGACCTGCAGGGCCGCAAGGAGCTCAAGGACCACAAGGGCCAGCTGGCAACGATGGAGCGCCAGGTGCAACTGGTCCACAAGGACCTGCTGGGGCTCAGGGCTTGCAAGGACCACAAGGACCTGCTGGGGCGCAAGGTCCACAAGGTCCTCAAGGACCACAAGGGCCACAAGGACCTACCGGAGCAACTGGAGCTGCAGGTGCTCAAGGCTTGCAAGGACCTGCTGGAAGTGCCAATATAAGCGGTACAACCAATAATTTGGTGAAATTTACTGGAGCAACAACTGGCGGCAATTCAATTATTTATGATAATGGAACGCAAGTAGGAATTGGAACAACCACAATGACTCATGGTTTAGAAGTAAATGGTAATGGAAACTTTACGCATACTAGTACTGTAGCAGGATTTAACGATGCTGCATTAATTTCAAAATCAACTGCTGCCTCCTCCCAATGGTCTTCCTTAGGAATGGACAATGACGCAGGATTTACAGCTGGTATTTTAGCATTTAATGGCTTGAATGCAACAGGAACCTTTTTATTTGTTGACGGAACTGGAGCTAACAATCAAAATTGCCAAGCATTGGCATTTAATGCTACTAGTGATACACGTTTAAAGAAAGATATTTTTGAAATAACTGATTTTGAAAAATATCTTGATAAAATTAGAAATGTACAGTCTATATCATATCGTTATAAAACTGAAGATAATTCAGTAAAGCCGCATATTGGATTTGCTGCACAAACATTACCAGAAGGTGTTAAAGTGAATTTATTATCATCTAAAAAAGGTGAAGGTGAAACTCCATATGCAGGGGTTAATTTAGCTGATATGACAGGTTTTCTTTTAGTTGGTGTTAAAGCAATAGACGCTAAGCAGCTTGAAATGGAAAAAACAATTCAAGCACAACAAGCATTGATCAAAGAATTAGCAGCTAAAATTGAAGCCTTAGAGAAAAAGTAATCGCGGTAAATAAAACTTGAATAAAAGGCAGTTCTGAAATTCGGAACTGCCTTTTATAATTTAAGCCAAATTACGTAATATAAATTTACTCAAATCATTTTGCTTCAATTTCAAGCACTTACTCCCATTTTGAATTTCAAAATAGCTTGCTATTCTTTCAATCCAAAACAGTCCGTGAGCACTTAATATTATTGCAAAATTTTGTTGACCAACAATCCCTAATGCGTAATCAGGGTTTCATGAAGTATGGATAATATTTCATGAAGCCTATGAATCGAAGACCTTAGACACCAATCATTACACAAGGTGGTTAGCATAAGGTCTCTGTTTTTTATGCATACTAAACCATTGGAATTCTCGTTTTACAATACGTGTAGACAATAAATTTATAATTTACTAAGATGTGAATTATTCTTGATTATAAACCTTAATAGTAACGATATAATCTTTCAATAATTTAATTTGATTAACTCTGCTAAGCCCAGCTAATTGATTCTTTTTATTTAATTTAAAATCATCTTCAAGAGAGTCTTTTGCCAAATCTTGGATAATAGCTATAATACTTTGAGATTTCACTGCAAAAGCAGCACCTTCTGTTTCTGTTTGTTTACCACTAATTAAACCAATCACATTACCTTTATCATCAAGCAAAGGACCACCACTATTACCTGGATTAACAGGGATTGAAATTTGATATGAAACAGTATCGCCTTCAAATCCTGAAGCCGCACTTAAAGCCCCTTCACCATAAACCATATCTTCGCGAGGATAACCTAAAGTAAACACATGTTCACCAATATTCCCTGATTTTTCAGTAAAACTATATGGCATTGATTTATAAGCTTCAAAGTCAGGAGAAATCACTTTTAATATGGCTATATCAGATTGTTCATTACGAAATACAGTAACAGCTTTATAAGTTTGAGCGTTAGAATTTTGAATAAACACAGAGTCGGCATCCTTAATCACGTGCAAACTAGTAATAAAATAGCCATTTTGCGAGAGTGCAAATCCAGTTCCGCTATAATTAGCGGGAGCTATTTCTGCTTTTTTAGGCGTATTTAAATTATTTATTAAAGCACTTTGGGAGCGTTTAATTTTGTCCATGTCCTTGCGTAAAGCTTTAAAATTGGCACTTTGGCGAGTTTGAACTTTTTGAAAATTGATATATAGAATGGTTGAAATAGCAACTAGTAAAGAAACAGAAGCAGCCACGGCCATTGTTTTGTAGTGTTGAATCCAAAAAACTTTGACTTTGCTTTCTTTTATTAAGGATTTAGTTGCAAATGTTTCAGTATGAATTTGCTCGAGCTTTTGCTTTAAAATTAATCTTTCACCATAAGTGCTTAGGGCATCCTTCATTTTTTTGTGTTCAAGCAAAGCTTGTAACATTTCATTATTACTTTGAAGTTTAATTTCAAATAAATTAGCTTCAGTGGCAGTTAATTTGCCATCGAGGTACTGTTCAATTTCTTCCCAATCCATTTCCGTTTTCATAATTGTAATCTTTCTTCTTGTTTAAAAAATAATTTTTTCAATCTCATCAAACACTTATACTTTTGTGTTTTTGCATTATCTGAGTTAGTATATCCAAACTTCTCTGAAATTTGGCTCATGCTAAGTTGTTTAATATAAAAATCTTCAATCAAGGTTTTGCAGGGTTCTCCAAGTTCACTCAAAGCAACAGCCATTTTATTGAACTGAATTTCTCTTTCTTCCAAGTTAGCTGCTTCTGTATCATCAATTGTAATAAATCCTTCAAAATCTGTAATATCACCTACAATTGCACTGGCTTTTTTTATTTTTTTTAGCCACATGAGTCTGCTTACTGAGTAAAGATAAGTTTTTATTTTGCAGTTAAGTTCAAAATTTTGGTTTCTGATGTTTTGATAAAAAACAATGATAGCTTCCTGAAAAATATCCTTTGCATCATCTTCACTCCCACTATTTGTGATAATAAAATGATTGATTGACCCAAAATATAATTTATAAAGAACGTTTAACACACTATCATCATTGTTGCGCAGGGCAGCAATAATATGCTCATCTGAATTAACAATTTCATTCATAATTGTGTGCGTTGTTTATACTTTTAAGTGCGTAAAGGTAACCCAAATAAAAAAAATATTTACCTATTGGGTTACCTTTTATTTTTTTTGGTATTAAGGTCGTATTTAATAATTAACCAATTAAACTAAACAAAATGAAAAATTTATTTAAATTCGTTTTCGCTGCAGTAACTGTAGCAATGTTATCAACTGCTTGTGGTGGTGCTAAGCACGAAGAAGCTGCTGCTGAAGCAACTCCTGCTACTGAAGAGGCTGCTCCAGCTGAAGAAGCTGCTCCAGCTGAGGCTGCTGCTCCTGCTGATTCTGCTGCTGCTGCTCCTGCAGAAGCTGCTCCAGCTGAGGCTGCTCACTAATTCAAAACGAATTTACCGTTTAAAGGCCTTCTCCAAAAGAGAAGGCTTTTTTATTTTATTAACATTTCATAAAAGCCCAGCCCGAATTGAGCTATACAAGCTTGGTAATTCATATTTGTGGTTTCGAGTTCCTTACTCAAATTCTTTTCTAGTAATTGAGCTAATGAAAAAGCATCTTTTGGATTAAAAAAATCGACATTCTCCTTTATTTGCTCTTTATGAACCTCAATATCTGACAATATTATAAATTTACTAAGTGCTTTAGCATCTTCAACAACTGTACTCCAACCTTCAAATAGAGAAGGCTGAATAATTGCTATACTGTTTTTCATTAAACATAACTGATGTTCACGAGGTATAAATCCTAAAAATTTTATATGGTTTTCTAAATGGTTATTTGTTACGAATGATTTTAATTCATTTGTGTATTCAGGGGCTCTGAAATCATTTTCCTTTCCTGTAAATACAATACAAAATGGAATATTCTTTTGTTTTAACAATAAGGCTGCTTCAAGTACAATTTTGTGATTTTTATGAACCCAAAATTGATTCGGGGCAATAAAGTAAGATGTATTTATTGCATAAATCCGAATGAGTTCTTCAATATTTAAATTATTATAAGTAGGGTGAATTACGGCAAAATTGACTACATACATTTTATTTGTAGCATGAGGATAAAATCTTTTAAAATGCCCCATAGCATTATTACTACTAAACAACACCTTACTATTAGATTCAATAATTTCATTGTATACATGCTTTCTTCCATCCAATTCCCTTTTAAAAAAAAGCTCTGGCATCATTAATTCCTGACAATCAGGAATCCAAAAAATTTTTTTTGTATTGTCCAATAAATCAGTTTCCCAGCTTCTTCTTTGCATAAAAACATAATCAATATCTTTGTTGCTCATTCTTTTTTCTATTAAATTTTTCGAAAAAATGAATCTGGTTATTTTATTGATGATTTTTTCAATAAAATTAAACTCGGGTAAATACTTTTTAAAGGATAAAAATGGGTAACCTGTTTGCATAACTCTTTCTTGGTCCTCTTTTTTATCAGTAAATAAAATTATTTCAGGTTGTTTTTCAATTGGTAAAGTTTTTAGGGCATAAATCAAGTTTAAAATATAGTAGCTACCCGCCACCCATGCTTCATCATACTTAAAAACTAAACCTAATTTAACTCTCTTAGCCATGCTGCATAATTTTTAAGTCCTTGTTTAAGAGTAATTTTTGGTCTGAATCCAATCTGTTTAAGTTTGGTAATATCAGCTAACCAATGTATAGGGTTCTCTGGGGCTGCTTTGCCAGAAAAAGTAATATTAATTTTTGATGACAAATAATTGATTAAAGTATGTGCTGCATTATTTATGGAAACAGCAACTCCAGAGGCTACATTAATTGCAGATCCATCAAATTTAGCATGATGCATAATTATTTGTGTAGCCTCTAATAAATCATTAATATGTATAAAATCTCTTGTTTCGGAACCATTGCCCAAAAGTTCTATTTCATCACTTAATAGTGTCTTCAAGTATATGTCCCAAAATAATTGCTTTTTTAATCCATTTCCATAAACTGAAAAAATTCTTAAGCTTAGTGTTTGCATTTGATTTTCCAAGGCATATTTCGCTAGTGCTTGCTCACTCCACATTTTATGTTTACCGTAAGGTGAAATAGGATTGGTATGGCATTGTTCATTTATAGGAAAAATAATTGGATTGCCATAAACCGCTGCACTTGAAAGATTAATAAATTTACACTTATTTTGATATTTTTCAAATGCTTGTAGCATAGTAACCACATTTTTATAATTTAACAAAGCATCTTCCTCTTCATGTTCTACAGAAAAGGCTACAGTAGCACTGCCAGATGCATTAATACAAAAATCAAAATTGTGATTTTGTAGGAGTACATGTAAATTGTTTACATCTTTATCCAAAACAAAGGTTTCATTATTTAAAGACTTGATATCTGCGCCAATAACGTCATATTGCAACTTTTGTAAATAGGCTTTGAGATGCGTTCCAATAAATCCATGACAACCTATTACAAGTACTTTCATTTGAAATATAAAAGTGGCTATATTAATTTTTTTACAACACGAGCAGGATTACCTGCCACTAAAGTATATGGAGCCACATCTTTTGTAACTACACTACCGGCAGCAATAATAGCTCCTTTACCAATTGTTACACCTTTCAAAATGATGGCATTAAAATTTATCCAAACATCATCTTCAATAATTATAGGGCTACTGAGAATATTACCCGCTTGCTCCCACTCACCTTTACTAATCAATTCATCGTATCGTTGATTCCTTTCATTGCTGTTGAGTTCATGCGAATTGGTATCTATAATATTTACATCGTGAGAAATTAAAACATGATTTCCAATTTTAATGTTATTACCTGACCAAATGCGTGTGCCTTCGCCAACATAGGTATTACTACCTATTTGTATTTGTCCGCCATACTTAAAAATTAAAAGGTTTCCTTTTATTTGTGATAAAAAGCCAATTTGAATTTTATTGCGGTCTTTTTGGTGGTTTACTATTAATGCCTCTCGATGCATAGAAATATTTGAACCACTCACCATTGATAAATTTCGCTGTTGATGATCTGCATCAAGTTGATTCTTAACGAGCTGGTGCAAAGAAAATTTGCGAATTCCAAAACTAAGTATTTTGATGATTATCCTTTTCATTGAAGCATTCAATAATACAATAAAATTTTTGTTTAATCATTAAATTTTTCACCCGCATTCAATGCGCTTAAAATATAATTATAATCAGGTCCAATTAAACTGGGTTTCGATTGTCCTGGCTTTCTTCCATTAATAATTTGCCATGCTTCATACAAGCGTTGTGTCATATTTGCAGGCTTAATTTGCAATGGATTGTGCTTAAACGATTTTTCAGTCAACAAATGAAAATCTTTATTATTGCTATATAAATTCAAACCAAAGTAATCTGCTATATATTGTAGTGACTTTAAAGAATAAAAAGATATATGTTGACCTGTTTCGGGAAGTATGTACCACCATGATTCAATATCATTTTGTTGAGGTACAAGTTCAGTGCTAAATAAAATATGCTTACTTCGCAAAAGCATATCTTTCATTGTTTGTATAGGATCTACCAGATGTTCAAAAACTTCGAAAGCTGTAATTAGTTCGAATTGATGCTGGCGTTTCAAGTCGCTTGCGGCAAACCCTAGTGCTAAAATATTTTGTGCATATAAATCATTCCAAAAAAACTGAAAACCTCTATCTCGCATCAATCTTACAAACAGTCCAAAACCAGCACCATAATCTAAAAATGTTTCTTTATCGTTGAAATTAGTTAATATTATTGATGATACTTGATGTGCAAAATTTAAATTTCGTTGTACAAGTCCTACATCTAAACTCGTAATCACATTGTTATAAGCTTCTGATAGCCAGTATGGTTCTTCGGTTTGAATAAAGCCAGTTTCAATACATTGATAATACTTAACCTCATATTTATTAAGTACCTTTTTGGTAAATAACAATTGTGTTTGACCTCCAGTTATCTTACTTTTCATACAAATTGATTGCTTACAAATTTAAAAAATAATGCATATTAAAAAATATGAAATTACTTTGTTCAATTATGGATACTTTCAAATTATTGCAAGTATTCAGTTTCTAATTTTATTGAGGAGTTTGTTCAAAAATTGACGCAATAGATGCGGACCATCAATCCCTTTTTTGTAAACCTTTGTGATTTGTTTTCTAATATAGGTGAGTTCTTCAATTTTATTAGGAAATTCAATTTTTTCCAATCTCTTAATTGGGTTATTTCTAGTTAAGAAATTATCATTTGTTTTATGTGATCCTGAACCATCAAACCCAGAATTATCAGCCAGATTAGCTCCAGAAAATAAAAAAAACTGTTTGTTTATAAAATAGAAAGTATAAAAGTTAATAGCCCATGAATTAATGAGTCCTTGCTTA
>DAORKI010000091.1:0-15009 GCA_035439485.1 Bacteroidia bacterium | reverse complement strand
GTAAATCCAATAGGCCTATAGGAATTGGACTTTTTGAGGGACGACTATTTAATTTTTAAAGGAAGAATTTAGTAAGAATCCGCATTTACAGTTTAATTTCTTCCTGATCTGGAGTAAAGAAACGGTATTCAATAATATTATATGAACTTATTGGTACAACCTTAATCCACTTTTTATATTTCAATAACCATTGAATTCGTTTTGAATAAATTCCTTTAGTAAAATAGGCTGCTAGGTACGGATTGGTATGCAATTCAATAGCTTTTTCGTTTTGTTCTTTAATTACAAACCGTAAATTATTTTCAACTTCATCGGCAAGCAAAACAGTGGATGAAACTTCTCCACTTCCTTTGCAGGCTGGGCACTTTTCCAATGTCTGAATGTTCATTTCGGGGCGCACTCGTTGACGTGTAATTTGCACCAAACCGAATTTCGTTGGAGGTAAAACTTGATGTCGTGCACGGTCGCTTTTCATTTCATCTTTAACCTTTTGATAAAGCGCAGCTCTGTTTTCAGCACTACCCATATCAATAAAATCAACTACAATAATACCACCCATATCACGCAAACGCAATTGGCGAGCCACTTCTACAGCGGCATCCATATTAACTTCCAATGCGTTTAACTCCTGAGTATTATCACTTTTAGCACGATGTCCGCTATTTACATCAATTACGTGCATAGCCTCAGTATGTTCTATAATGAGGTAAGCTCCTGTTCGCATAGGTACAGTTTTGCCAAACGAACCTTTAATTTGTTTTTCAATACCAAAATGCTCAAAAATGGGCAATTTGCCTTTATAAAGTTTTAGTATATCCTTTTTTTCAGGAGCAATGTTCAATAAATAAGATTTAACTTCATCAAACAATCCTTCCTCATCAACTTGAATATTGCTAAATTTTGCATTTAAAATATCCCTTAAAATAGCAGATGTTCGGTCAATTTCTCCAAGTATTTTTTTTGTTGGAGGAGTTATTTTTAATGCTTGAAACAAACTTTCCCATTTTTGCATTAAATCTTTTAAATCGGCTTCAATTTCATTTACCGATTTCCCTTCAGCAACGGTACGAACTATAATTCCAAAGTGCTTTGGCTTTATTCCTTGCAAAATTTTCCTTAATCGATCACGTTCTTCTGCGTTTTTTATCTTTTGTGATACTGAAACTTTTTCAGCGAATGGAATTAAAACAATGTACCTACCAGCTAGCGAGAGCTCAGAAGTGATTCGTGGGCCTTTTGAAGAAATTGGTTCTTTAGCAATTTGCACTAAAACCAATTGTTGACCATTCAATACTTGGGCAATTTTGCCCATTTTGTCGATTTCTGGCTCAATTTGAAAATGGTCTAAGCGACTATCTTTTTGAGTGCCATTGAGTACTTTCTTTGTAAATGAAGCCAATGATGCATATTGTGGGCCAAGGTCTAGATAATGTAAAAATGCATCCTTTTCGTAGCCTACATCAATAAATACAGCATTGAGGCCAGGCATAATTTTCTTTACCTTACCTAAATGAATATCTCCAACAGCAAAACTACTGTTGCGTTTCTCCTTATGAAGTTCCTGCAAGCGCTTATCGTTGAGCAGCGCTATTTGTACTTCATTAGGGGTAGACTCAATAATTAGCTCGTATTGCACAGCGTGTGTTTAAAAGTTTGAAATACAGCTATTCATGGCTCATTTACGAGCAATAAATAGCGCAACATCTACAAAAATTGCTTTGTTGTAAATGTTGCTGCTGCAGTTCTATGAAAGTTAAATAAAAATGTTAATTCTTATTTCTTCTTTTTATGTCTGTTTTTTCTTAAACGCTTTTTACGCTTGTGTGTGGCAATTTTATGCCTCTTTCTTTTTTTTCCGCTTGGCATGATAATTAATTTTTAGTGTTTTTTAATTCATTTATAAACTGTTCAACCTGTTGGTTGATGGTATAATCGTTGCTTTTTTTCATGTAAAGTTCAAGCATTTCAATAGCTTGTTCTTTTTTACCCATGTCTGCGTATATTTGACCTAAGTAAATATATGCTTGTATATAATCGGGCTTAATTCTTAAAATTTTATTAAATCTTTCTATAGCTTTTTCGTATTGACCGCTTTGAATAGCAAACATCCCTAATTGAACTTGAGCATCAATATAGGTAGAATCTTTACTTACTACATTTCTCAACATAGTTATACCATTCATAGGATTATTACTTCCTTCTACAAAGCAAGTTCCTAACATAGTAGCTGTTTCAAGGTCATTGGTATCAAGTTTATAAGCTCTTAAGTAACAAGTAATAGCTTTGTTAAACAAAGTCTTCTTTAAATAAGCTTGGTCAAATCGAGTTGCTTTATAAAATAACATACCCGCTTTTTTCCAAGAAGGCTTGTCTTTTTTTATTAAAGCACTTTTTTCGAGGTAAAATGCCGAGGCACTTACACTCTTTGTGAGTAAAATACTTGAAATAGAATCATAGGCTTTCGATTTATCGCTCAATTGCTTCATATCTTTTATTACTGACTGAGCATTTTGATCAAGGCTATTGATTATGCTATCAGTGTGAAGACCAAGATCGACCGAAGCTTCTGCCTCCGTTTTTGGCATTTCCCTTTTTACAGGTTCACCCTTTTTATTTGCAAAATATAAAAGAACGGTTAATACTACAACACCTAAAACAACAGTAATTTGTAGGTTCTTAGATGATTTCATCTACTTTATTGGTGCATTTTTTACCTTTTCAACAAAGGTCTTTGCTGGTTTAAAAGCAGGAATATTATGTGCTGGAATAATCACAGCGGTATTCTTAGAAATATTTCTTCCTGTTTTTTCTGCTCTTCTTTTTACTATAAAACTTCCAAATCCTCTTAAATATACATTTTCTCCTGTGGTAACTGATTGTTTAAGGCTTTTCATGAACGCCTCAACCACTGTTTGTACTTCCATTTTTTCAATTCCTGTTTTTGATGCAATTTCGTTTACAATGTCTGCTTTAGTCATAATTTGTGTAAGTTGCTGTTTTATATATACTTAGTCTTTGTATTTAAATTGGGGGTGCAAAGATAATCTAATTTATATAACACCCAAATCAAGTTTTAATTTTATGTATTTTCCTATCATTAAGCGATTTAGTTGAATTATACCTAAATTATATAAATATGCAGTTTTTATATCGTTAGAATGATGATTTTAAGGGCTAAAAGAATAATTGATTACAAATTATTATACAAAGTAAAAAATCAGTTATTTTGAGCCAATAAAATTTTTAAAATACAAATTGCAATAGCACTTCATAAAAAATGGTTAATTTCAGTAATACATTAGAATTCGCAAAAGGAATAGATTCAAGGGATAGCTTACACTCGTTCAGACATCAATTTTATTTTCCTATGCTCCACGGAAAACAAGCGTTGTATTTTACAGGAAACTCACTTGGTTTGCAACCAAAAACTACTCAAGATGCCATTCTTACTGAACTCGAAGATTGGGCAAATTATGGCGTTGAAGGCCATTTTCATGCTCGAAATCCATGGTATTCTTATCATGAATTATTGAATCATACAGCTGCTAAAATAGTTGGTGCCCAAGATGATGAGGTTGTTATGATGAATCAACTTACAGTTAATTTGCATTTATTGATGATTTCTTTTTATCGACCTACACCTCAACGATATAAAATAATTTGTGAAGCTAAAGCTTTTCCTAGTGACCAGTATGCTTTAGAAAGCCAAGTTAATTTGCATGGCTTTTCAATTGATGATGCTATTATTGAAATTCAACCTAGAACAGGAGAATATTGCATTTCGCATGAAGATATTTATGCTGCCATTGAAAAACATAAAAATGAATTGGCTTTGGTAATTTTTGGTGGGGTTAATTATTACACTGGGCAGGTGTTTGATATGAAAACAATAACTGAAAAAGCACACCAAGCAGGTGCATATGCTGGTTTCGATTTGGCACACGCAGCAGGTAATATAGCGCTTGAATTGCACCAATGGGATGTAGATTTCGCTTGTTGGTGTTCATATAAATATCTCAATTCGGGTCCTGGAAGTGTTGCTGGTGCTTTTGTACATCAAAATCATCACCATAAAAATTTACCTCGTTTGGCAGGTTGGTGGGGGCACGATAAACAAACTCGTTTTAAAATGGAAAAAGGATTTAATCCAATTCCGACTGCTGAAGGCTGGCAATTAAGCAATGCACCTGTATTTTCAATGGCAGCTCACAAAGCATCATTGGCTTTGTTTGAAGCAGCCGGAATGGATAAATTAATTGCTAAAAGCAGGTTGCTGAAGGCATACACTGAGTTTGTTATAACTGAGGTAAACGAAAAATTAGATGCCAAAAAAGGTAGTTTAGAAATTATTACTCCTTTAAACGAAAAAGCAGGCGATTATTTTGGAAGTGGTTGTCAAGTAAGTATTATAGCGCACGGCTATGGTAAAAAATTATTTGAAGATTTATTACAAAATTCAGTCATTGCCGATTGGCGCGAACCTAATGTAATAAGAATAGCTCCTGTTCCTTTATATAATTCTTTTGAAGATGTTTACCGATTTGGACAAGTATTGTTATCAATAATGAAATAGTATTTCAAAAAAATGAGATGCTCTATACTGCTCACATGCTTAATACTTTTGATTTCGATGTCAATAAATAAAGCTAACGCACAAATGTGGAGCATTGGAATTTATATTAATGGTATTAATTTGCATTTGCAAAAGCCTTTAAATCCAGAGTTGTATCATAGAACCTTGTCAAAAAACAAACGCTTGGTTTATAATATTGGCGGTGGTGTAAGAATTTCTTATTATTTGAATCATTTTTCGGGTTTTACTATAACTCAAATATTTACCCCACAAGACTGCGGGAATAAATTTTTTGGACTCACCCATGCTGGAATTTTTTTGTCAACTCAATATTTTAAACCCAGCAACCATGAAGGTATATTAATTGGTGGCCCACTATTATTTTATAGAAAAAACTGGAATTCTATTCCTGGATACATTGATGATAAGTTAATGGCAGAAACAAAAAATAAAATATGGCAATACAAATTTGTTTGGCATGGAGGTTTTTTAGAATATCAATATCATTACAACAATAATCAAGCAGCTGGTATTCATATTATGCCAGGTGTTCCTGAATTATTAAGTTTTTCGGGCCATCATACCAGCTATGTTAAATAAATGTATATAAAAAGCGTTATTTAAGATAGGCATGAAAAAACATATACTTTTTGTAAGCAGTTGGTATCCTACACCAGAAAAAAAAAGTCACGGTATTTTTTTTAAAAGACATGCAGAAGCTGCTTCTCTCGTTAATCATATTTCGGCTATTCATGTTTATTCAGCTAACGAATATAAAATTAGTTCATTATCCGAAAACAATGTTTTTACAATTTTAGGAACATATAAAAAAGTTAAAATTCAAATTCCAGTCTTTAGCAACTTGCTGAGGTTGTGGCGCTCATTAATTTGCTTTATTGACTGTTATAAGACGCTTTTAAAAAAAAATGGGCCTCCTAATTTGGTATTACTAAATGTAATTTTTCCAGCCGCCATATTTGTTTTGTGGTTACATTACTTTAAAAAAATTCAATATATTATTCAAGAGCAATGGTCGGGCTATTACCCTGAGGATGGCAACTACAAGGGTTTTTTTACAAAAAAAATTACCGCATTTGCTGTAAAAAATGCCAGAGAAATTTTAGTCGTTTCAAGTAAGTTGGAACAGAGCATGCTTGCTCATGGTTTAAAAAATAAATATAGTAAAATTGGAAATGTAGTTGATACAGAATTATTTATTCCAAGAACTACAAAAATTGCTGGCATCTTTTGTTTTGTGCATGTTTCTACAGTAAACGATAAAGAAAAAAATATAACTGGAATTATTGAAGCTGCAAAAATATTATCATTAAAAAACATTTCATTTCGTATTGATATTGTTGGTGATGGCCCTGAAAGAGAAAGTTTTGAAACTTTGGCCAAAAAGCTTCAATTACTCAATAACTGTATATTCTTTCATGGATTTAAACTGCCACATGAAGTAGCCACAATCATTGGAAATTCGCATTGTTTTGTATTAAATAGCAATTACGAAGGTTTACCCTGCGTTTTGTTAGAAGCTATGTCATGTGGTTTACCAGTAATAGCAACGCATGTAGGAGCAGTACCTGAAATTATTTCTTCCAAACAGGGCATTGTAATTTCACCTAACAATAAAGATCAGCTTGCCCATGCTATGGAGGAAATGATTTTAAAGTATTCAAGTTATCAATTGGAGCATATTAGAAACGAAGTTATTTTAAAATATGCTTATCCAGCTATTGCGAATGATTTTGATAAGATTTTTAATCGTGTTTTAGGCCATGAGTAAAAAAATTACCTTTGGTATTTTATGTAACAGTTTAATTTTTGAAGCATGGGAAGCATCAAGCATTGAGCAATTACTTCAGCATCCTCAAATTGAATTAAAATTACTTGTAATTAATGATGCAAAAGAAATTAAAAGTAATAATGCCTATCAAAAGATTATTAATTATCCATATCAACATTTTTTATATAGGGTATATAAAAGATTTTTTCTGAAAGCTGCCTCCTACAAGCAAATTTCGTATGAAAATAAGTTTAAAAATGTTCCTCAAATAGTATGTGAAACTATAAAAAAGAAAAAGTATGACGCGTATTTTAGTGAAAGCGATGTAAACAAAATTAAGTTGTTACAACTTGATTTTATGCTTCGTTTTGGATTTAATATAATAAAAGGCTCTATTTTAGAAAGTTGTAAATATGGAATTTGGTCATTTCATCATGCCGATAATGAATATATAAGAGGAGGCCCAATTGGATTTTGGGAAATATTTTTACGAAGAAACAATTGTGCAGCAGTATTGCAGCAACTAAATAATAAACTTGATCAAGGAGTAGTTTTGCGGAAAGGTTATTTAAAAACAGTTGACCATAGTTATGCCGAAAATATTGATCAATTAACCACAATGGCAGCTATTTGGCCTCTGCAAGTGTGTATTGATATTTTAAATAATAAGGATATTTTTGATAAGTATACTGACAATAAAATTCAAGGGAAACTGTATAAGTTTCCAAAAAATCTAACATTTATTTATTTTCTTTTTCTCTTATTGAAAAACAAAATTAGCTTCCATTATGTGCAATTATTTTTATCAGAATCATGGCACATTGCTATATTGGAAAAAAATATTGAAGGGTTTTTACACGACAAAAACCAATCCATAAACATCTTACAAAAAGCAAGCTCAGAGCATTATTGTGCAGATCCTTTTTTTATCCCTTCAAAAAGCAATTATCCTATTTTATTTGAGTATTATTCTTATCAACAACAAATAGGTAAAATAGCTATAGGCACTACAAATAGTAGGGAATTTACAGTGTTTGATTTTAATGATAATGTTCACAGGTCATATCCATATTGCTTTGAATTTGAAAACGAAGTTTATTTTATGCCAGAGCAAGCTGATTCGAAAATAATTTCATTGTATCAATTTAATGCTGAGTTCAGGATTAAACAGGTAATAAATTTAGTTAATAATTTTAGCGCACGCGATGCAAGTATAGTTTTTTACAATAATAAATGGTGGTTATTTTGTACAAAAGCAAATGAGTTTGAAAATGCTGCATTGTATATATTTTACAGTGAAAAATTATTTCAGGAATTCATACCTCATCAAAATAACCCAGTAAAGGTGGATGTGCGCAACGCTCGTCCAGCCGGGTGTTTATTTGTTAAGGATAATGTGCTTTACCGCCCAGCACAAAACAATGCGCAACATTATGGGCATAAATTGAATATTAACCGAATAAAAGTTCTTTCAGAAATTGCCTTTGAAGAAGAACTTGTTAATGAATTTGATGGGCCACAATTTGGTGATTATAGCGGCATTCATCATTTATCTTTAAATGAAAATAAAATTTTGATTGACTTAAAAAAGCATCAATTTAGCTACTACAACTTTAAAATACAGTTGCAACGTAAATTTAAAAAGTTATTTTGACTGTTTTATTTTTGCTTCAATTGAAGTGGTAGAATATCCTTCAATAAAAGGAATATTGAGTACTTTACCACCATATAATTGGACTTCCTTTGCTCCAACGATGTTGGAAGTTTCCCAATCGCCACCTTTGACCAAATAATCGGGCTCAATGAGCTGAATTAAATTTAAAGGAGTGTCTTCTTCAAAAATAATCACCGCACTCACCACATGTAAACTAGCCATAATCAATGCCCTACTATGTTCATCTTGTATTGGCCTATTTTCTCCTTTTAATTTTTGAACAGAGGTATCGCTATTTATTCCCACAATTAAGCAATTTCCTAAAGATGCAGCTTGTGCCAAATAAGTTACATGTCCTTTATGAATTAAATCAAAACAACCATTGGTAAATACAATACTTCGATTTTTTAAACGAAGATTTGCCACAAGTTTAGTGATACTTTCCTTATCAACTATTTTGTTTTTAATTATTTCAAGGTAGTCCATGTTTTTGTTTATTAAGATGAGGAAGAAGGAGGAGTGAAACAAGTCCACCAATGATGATTGTTAGTGTTTGACTGCTCCAAACAATCCAACCTAAAGCATAACCTACATTAGCCGTAACACCATAAATCATTAACGTATTTTGCACAATAATTTGGTACGCTCCAATACCACCTTGCACTAAAATATAAGCAAATGTACCAAAAAAAAGTATAGCAAACGCAGCACCAATACCAAGTGTACTTGTCTCAGGTAAGGCATAAAAACCAATATAAATACCTATAAAGTAAAGCAACCAAATAAATACCGAATGAAAAATAAATAAGAATGGTTTTTTAAGCTGGGTAATAGTTTTTAGTCCTGCCGAAAATCCTTTAAGCATGTTACCTAATTTTTGTGCAAATTTGCTTTGCAATATTTTTTTACGAAACAAAAATATAGCAATTATTAGGGCCAGTAAACTTAAAAACATGGCTAATTTTAGGTTAAAATTACTCGTATTTTGTGATGGAGAAATGTAATTGTGATAAGCGTCTATTAAGTAAACTGAAAGTAAGTCATATTGCCAAATAATAGTAATTATTGAAACAATCATCAAGAGTAAGGTATCCATCATTCTTTCCACAACAACAGTTCCAAAAGTACTATCAATAGGCAAGTTTTCATAGCGATTGAGAACACCACAGCGAGTAACTTCACCTAACCTAGGAACAGCTAGGTTGGCTAAATAACCAATTAAAACTGCCATAAAAGTATTTAAAAATCCAGGCTTTTTGCCTAATGGTTCAATCATTATTTGCCATCTTATGGCTCTGCTCACATTGCTCAAAATACCTAGTAACATAATGAGTAAGATAATCCCAATTTTAGCATTTGCGAACGAATCAAGAATTTCTTTTTTATCTTTTTCAGTCAAATTTTTAACTACTAGCCATATCAGCAAAAATCCTATGCCAAGAAAAAACAATGTTTTTAAAACATCAAGCCATATTTTCTTGTCTTTACTCATAAATTGGCATATTATCAATAAGTCTTACTTTGCCTAATTTTACTGCCATAAACATCATAATTGGTCTGCTAATATCTACAGAATTAACGCTTTGGAGATTATCTGAATAGGCAAATTGGATATATTCGGGGGTAATAAGTGGGTAATTTTCGAAGTTTTTATATGCTAATTCAATTAATTGAGATAAGCTATGTGTAGATTTTTTTGATTTTACTAATGTAAGTGTTTGATAAATACCCACAGCTTGTTTTCTTTCCTCTTCATTTAAAAGCATATTTCGGGAACTCATTGCCAAACCGTCATTTTCGCGAATTATTTTGCCGGGTACAATGGTAATTTTCAATTGCAGCATTTCAATCAGTTGTTTTACTACACATAATTGTTGAAAATCTTTTTCTCCAAAAAAGGCGAAATTAGGTTTTACAATTTCAAAAAATCGTTGTACTACATTGGCCATACCATTGAAATGTCCAGGACGATGTTCTCCTTCCATTACTTTTTCAATGTTGCCAAAATTATAGGTTTGTAAAGTGTAGCCCTTAGGATAAATTTCATCCACTTCGGGCATAAAAACAACATCACAACCAGCTTCTTTTAATAGTTCTAGGTCTTGAGCCTCAGTTCTAGGGTAATTGATCAAGTCTTTCTTGTCATTAAATTGCGTAGGATTCACAAAAATGCTACAAACAGTTGTATCGCATTGATTAACAGACAAATGAATAAGTGAAACATGCCCTTTATGCAAAGCACCCATGGTTGGCACAAAACCAATATTAGGCTTATTTTTTAGATAGGCTATAAGGGCCAACTTTTCTTTAAAAACCTCCAAAACAAATAAATGTTAACTTAAATATGGCATTTTAATTGTTAAAATGTACATTTTATTGGTGTTTTCATTGCTTTTAAGCTAATATTAGCACCACCTAAAAAATAAATTTCAGCGGGCAAAGCTAATATATTACTTTATTTTCAAGATTTTTTTTATTATTTTTGTATTCGTTTTAAAATTAACTTTAAAATTATGTTCAAAAACTATTGGCGAGTGACTTCTTTTATACAAGACATACAATAGTTTTTTTATCCACTTAATCTAATTCAATTAATAGCATGAAAAAATCTAAAGTACTATTTGTTTCGCAGGAAATTTTCCCTTATTTAGAAGAAAGCCCAATGGCTAATGTAGGTAGATATTTACCTCAAGGAATACAAGAAAGAGGGAAGGAAATTCGTACTTTTATGCCCCGTTTTGGCTTAATCAATGAACGTAGAAATCAATTGCATGAGGTAATTCGCTTATCGGGTATGAACATAATTATTGATGATACCGATCATCCATTGATTATTAAAGTGGCTTCCATACAATCGGCCAGAATGCAGGTTTATTTTATTGATAACGAGGAATATTTTCAAAGGAAACATTTATTTACTGATGCCAATGAGAATCATTTTGAAGATAACGATGAGCGCAGTTTGTTTTTTTGTAAAGGTGTAATCGAAACTGTAAAAAAGTTAGGTTGGGCGCCTGATATTATTCATTGCCATGGTTGGATGACAAGTGCTATGCCTGTTTTAATTAAAAAAACCTATGCCGAAGATCCTTTATTTAACGAAACTAAAGTAATTTACTCAGTTTATGACGATGGATTTGATAAAGCATTAAACAAAAAGTTTATCACTAAAATATCAAACGAAGGTATTGCTGAAGCTGATTTGAAGCGTTTGAAAGATCCTACTTATGCTAATATTACTAAACATGCCATTGATTATTCTGATGCTGTTATAAAATCTTCAGAAAACATACATGCAGAAGTAGATAAGCATATTAAGGGCTTAGACATTCCAGTATTGGAATATCAACCACTTGAAACCTATATAGATGCTTATTCTGCCTTTTATGATGAAGTATTAGAGAATGAATCTGTAATGGCCGAATAAAATTAATGAATTTGTATCTGTTGAATAGACCTTTTTTAAGGAAATTTTTACCCATTTCTGTTCCTTTATTATTAGTTTTAGCTGTTTCGCTTTTCATTAGTGCTTGTAAAGAAAGCGATACACTTGGAGGTAATTTATTACCTAATGGTGATCAATCGCAATTTAAGACAAGCTCTAAATTTAACCTAATTAGTTTTTCTGTAAAAGAAGATTCGGTCAAATCTGATGATTTATCGCTTAGTTTATTCGGTAGTTACGTTGATCCAGTTTTTGGAAAATCGAGTGCGTCATTTTTAACCCAATTTGTATCAAGCTCAAATCAGTTAAATTTTGGACTTAATCCATTAATCGATTCAGTAGTGCTTTCTATGAATTATGCTGGTTATTATGGAAAGATTGATAAATTATATGGTTCACAAAAAGTGAGAATTTATAGGGTTTCAAAAAATATTATTAAAGACAGTAGCTATTATTCGGCTCAAAATCCTCTAAAATACGCTACTGAGGCTGATTTCATTAGTGAGCACATTTTCTTACCTGACCCTACAGGAAAATATCAAACTGGCTCGCCTATGCAAAAATTTAATTTGCCTCTAAGCTTCGGTCAAAATATTTTAGACAATCAACTCACCATTAATACTGGAGGTTTTATTAATTTTTTTAAAGGCTTATATTTTAAACCAGTGAATAACAACCAAACAAGCGGTAGTGGTTCAATTTTAACTTTTAATTTAGTGAATAGCGCTGCACCATCAAAAATTACCCTATACTTTCATAATTCTAGTGTTACACAACAGCAGCAATTTGATTTATTGATTAATAGTGATTGTTCAAGGATTAACTTTTTTCAACATGAAAGAAACGGAATTCCTGCTATTCAAAATCAGTTAAATGATACCACTCAAGGCAAAACGCAAATTTTTATTCAAAATATGGCTGGATTATCAGGGAAACTTTGGTTTTCCAATATTGAAAGTTGGAAAGATTCGATGCCTATGGTGATATCAAAAGCAGAGTTAGTAATTCCAGTAGAAACATCATTAACAGATATTTATGGAATACAAACTCGATTACTTTTGGTAGAAAAGGGTAGTGATGGACAGTACATCTCCATTCCTGACTTTGATTTAGGTGATAATTACTTTAATGGTAACATTAATGCAAGCAATAACACGTATAAATTTAATTTGGCAACATATCTTCAAGAAATTATATCAGGAAAAAGAGTACAAAAAGGACTATATTTAGTGCCAACAGCCTCTGCCATAGGCGCTAATAGGGTTGTGTTAAAGGGAAGTAATTATATAAAGTTAAACGTTACATACACTAAAATTAAATAATATTATGTGCGGAATTGTAGCATACATCGGAAGCAGGGAAGCCTACCCTGTAATTATTAAAGGGCTAAAAAGACTCGAATATAGAGGTTATGACAGTGCTGGTATTGCATTAATGGATGGTGAAATTAATGTATATAAGTGTAAGGGAAAAGTTTCCGATTTGGAAGAACATATTGGGACTAAAAATATTAAAGGAACCATTGGCATTGGACATACAAGATGGGCCACACATGGCGTTCCGAATGATGTGAATGCTCATCCACATAAAAGCGAAACAGGTAATTTGGTGCTAATTCACAACGGTATTATTGAAAATTATGGAACACTTAAAAAAGAATTAAGCAGACTTGGTTATCATTTTGTGAGCGATACCGATACCGAAGTACTTGTATATTTAATTGATCATATTCAGCAAAAAGAAAATATTGAGCTGGTTGAAGCAGTGCGATTAGCATTGAATGAAGTAGCCGGAGCCTATGCTATTGTTGTGATGGAAAAACAGCAGCCTGATATTTTAGTAGCTGCTAAAAAAGGCAGTCCAATGGTTATTGGAATTGGCAAAGATGAATATTTTGTAGCTTCAGATGCTTCTCCAATTATTGAGTACACTAAAAACGTAGTATATTTAGATGAAGAGGAAATTGCAGTATTAGAGCGTAATAAAGAATTAAAAATAATTACAACTAAAAATAAAAAAATTACACCTTATATACAAGAACTAGAGTTACATTTAGAAGCTATAGAAAAAGGTGGTTTTGATCATTTTATGCTGAAAGAAATTTTTGAACAACCACGTTCAATTTTGGATAGCATGCGTGGAAGAATTAATACAGAAAAAGGGACCATTCAACTAGGTGGAATTCAAGAGTATTTAGAAAAAATGAAAAATGCCGAAAGAATTATCATTATTGGATGCGGAACTAGTTGGCATGCAGGTTTGGTTGCTGAGTATTTAATTGAAGACTTAGCACGAGTGCCTGTTGAGGTTGAATATGCTTCGGAGTTTAGATACAGGAATCCAATTATTAGCGAAAAGGATGTAGTGATTGCTATTTCACAGTCGGGCGAAACTGCTGACACTTTAGCTGCCATAGAGTTGGCCAAGTCAAAAGGGGCAACCATATTTGGTGTATGTAATGTAGCTGGTTCAAGTATTGCACGTGCCTCACACGCTGGTGCATATACGCACGCAGGTCCTGAAATAGGTGTAGCAAGTACCAAAGCATTTACTGCACAAGTTACAGTTTTAACTTTAATTGCACTGAGTCTAGCACAGCATAAAGGAACTATTACAAAATCAAGATTTCATCAAGTATTAAATGAACTTTCACTTGTACCTGAATTGGTTGAAAAAGTACTTCAAAATAATCAGCAAATTGAGTATATTTCATCTATATTTAAAGATGCTCGCAACTTTTTGTATTTAGGTAGAGGATATAGTTTTCCAGTAGCTTTGGAAGGAGCATTAAAATTGAAAGAAATCTCCTACATCCATGCTGAAGGTTATCCTGCTGCTGAAATGAAACATGGACCTATTGCTTTAATAGATGAAGAAATGCCTGTTGTAGTGATTGCCACTAAAGGTGGAAATTATGAAAAAGTAGTAAGTAATATACAAGAAGTAAAAGCACGTAAAGGTACCATTATTGCCGTTGTTACTGAAAACGACAAGCAGGTAAAGGAAATGGCCGATTATGTAATTGAAGTGCCAGAAGTTGATGATGCTTTAATTCCATTAATTTCTGTTATTCCATTACAATTATTGAGTTATCATATTGCTGTAATGAGAGGCTGTAACGTTGACCAACCAAGGAACTTGGCAAAAAGCGTTACAGTAGAATAAAATTTTACATTCCTTTTTAGAAAAAAACCCACTAAAAGTGGGTTTTTTATTTTGTGAAAAACACCCATTTAACCTAAGTTCAGCATTTGATAATGTTCCTCGCTATGGCCATTGCAGATAATACCAATGTAATTTATATGCCACTGTTAGACTAAATGGAAAGTGTAATCGGTATAATATATTGCTCAGTGATTCATCACATTTGCCAGGCACTACTAACCTTATAAAATTTACAGTTCAGCACTTAGATGCTAACTACTGATAAATGGGAGTCAAAATAGCTGGTACAACATTGAATTAAACTTTTCATGTTCAAGATGAAAAAAATACCCGCGTTTGATAGCGAAGTTCAGTTATACCGATTGTATTTATTAAATAGTCGT
>DAORKI010000090.1:0-15043 GCA_035439485.1 Bacteroidia bacterium | reverse complement strand
CTGTGGCATCATCCTCCGGTATCTCCGATTCTCGTGGTGAAAAAAAAATAATTTATAAGCACTAGACTCACTCATACCTGCGCACCGTAAAAAGTTATTGCCATGAAATTGTTTTTTATTACATTCGCTGCATAACAATTTATAAACGATAAAATATGAAAAAAACTCTACAAGAATTATTACTATTGGCTTTACTTGGACTAAGCTTGAAGTCAATAGCACAACCAACACTTACTGCTGCTGGTTGCAGTCCTGTGATTGGATACGCTACTACTACAGTGTCTAATGCAGGTTTTCCTCAAGGTGCTTCTGGTGCCAATCAAACATGGAATTTTGCTAGTATTGGAAATACAAGTAGTGCCAATGCGCAGTATGTAACAGTAGGTTCAACACCAAATGGAGCACAATTCACAAACTGTAATATTGCTAGTTTTGGAGGTGGGGCCTATTCTTTTTATAATAGCACCGCTACAGCTTTAACTTTAAATGGAATTGTTTCTCCTTCAGGAGGTCCTGTTATTACTTATTCTAATGGTGAAGATGGTCTTAGATTTCCATTTACATACGGAAATACCTATACTGATACTTGGGCGGCAACATTCACCAGTGGAGTAGATTTTTTCAGAACAGGTTCTACAACCGTAACTGCAGATGGTTATGGTACATTAATCACGCCACAAGGCACTTACACAAATGCTTTAAGAATTCATTTTGTTCAAACATACCACGATTCCAGTGATTTTGCAGTAGGTGATTATACTAATGATGAATACTTTTGGTATAAAGAGGGTATAAAGGAAGCACTGGCTTACACTTTTACTTTTTCTTCAGTTTTTGCAGGTCAAACAACTAACTCAGCTGGTGGAGGCTATGCCGCTGGAACCGTTGGAGTTGAAAATAATACAGCTTCATTGGCATTTGTATTAGCTCCTAATCCTACACAAGACATCATCAATATTGCAATTAATGATAACAGTCTTGGTCAAATTAAAACCAGAATTATTAATCAGTTAGGGCAAGAAGTTGCGCCACTTGAAAACTTAAACTACATGGCTGGAAACAATATGCAATTTGATGTGGCTTATCTAAAAAATGGCATTTACACACTTCAATTAATACTTGAAGATAATAGCGTCATTAATAAAAGATTTACTGTAAGTAAGTAAAATATTATTTTTTATATGGCCGTCAATCATGTTATGGTTGGCGGCTTTTTTATTGAAAATCAGTTACAAAATCTGCCATTTTGAAGCTAAATTTTACTACATTTGCACTCTTTTTTAAAAAAGTCATTTGTATTCATTATGAGCAATCAATATAAAACATATGCTTCCCTAAATCTTTCGCAAACCGCTAAGGACGTGCAAAAGAAATGGGACGAAGAAAATACTTTCGAAAAATCTATTACTTCACGCCAGGGTAAGGCACCTTTTGTTTTTTATGAAGGTCCTCCAAGCGCCAACGGATTACCTGGTATTCATCATGTAATGGCGCGCTCTATAAAAGATATTTTTTGCAGATATAAAACACAAAAAGGATTTCAAGTAAAACGTAAGGCTGGTTGGGATACCCACGGTTTACCAATTGAACTCAGCGTTGAAAAGGCACTAGGCATCACAAAAGAAGATATTGGTAAAAAAATTACCGTAGAACAATATAACATTGAATGCCGCAAAGATGTAATGAAATACACCGATGTGTGGGCCGATGTTACAGCAAAAATGGGCTATTGGGTTGATATGGAACATCCATACATTACTTACGATAATAAATACATTGAAAGCGTATGGTGGTTGCTCAACAACTTGTACAAAAAAGATATGTTGTACAAAGGCTACACCATACAACCATACTCTCCTGCAGCTGGTACTGGCTTATCCTCTCACGAACTAAACCAACCGGGTTGCTATAGAGATGTAAAGGACAGAACTGCTACTGTTATGTTTAAGGTTAATAATTCATCAAATTCGGGAATTTCAATTGAAAATGATAATCTTTACATATTAGCTTGGACCACTACTCCTTGGACACTCCCATCTAACACTGCTTTAGCTGTAGGAAAAAATATTAAATATGGAATAATTGAAACATTAAATCCATTTAGTTATGAATTAGTGCGTTGTATAATAGCACAGCCCCTCATAGAAAAATATTTCCCTTCACCCAAGGATCAAAATTTAAAAACTGATTTTAACTTATTCAGATATCAAGAAGAAACATGGAATAAATATATTGAAGATTTTAAAACTGGGAAATCTAAAATAATTCCATTTAGAATAGTTTCAAAAACTGGTGAGGATCATGCTAACATTCTTAAATGTGATTTGTTGGGCTCCGATCTCGAAGGCATTAAATACGAACAACTGCTACCATTTGCACAACCTACTGATGGCGATGCCTTTAGCGTTATTATTGGCGATTTTGTAACCACCGAAGATGGTACCGGAATTGTACATATTGCGCCCAGCTTTGGTGCTGATGACTTTCGTGTGGCCAAACAAAATGGAATTGGCTCCTTAACTTTGGTTGATAAAAGAGGCAAATTTTTACCTGAAGTTAAAGATGGCATTTTCCTATATGGTGAAGAATATGTGAAAGAAGCCTACTTATCTGACGAAGAGAAAGCACACGAATTTCAGTTTCAAAAGAAAATATTAGAAGATAACGGAAAAATTAAAGAGCTCAAAGCCTATTTGAGTGTTGATGAACGTATTGTTTTAAAACTTCAGGAAGAAGGCAAGCTTTTTAAAAAGGAATCTTACGAACATAGCTACCCACATTGCTGGCGTACCGACAAACCCGTATTATATTATCCATTGGATAGCTGGTTTATTAAAACCACTGCCTATAAAGAGCGTATGATAGAGTTGAACAAAACTATCAACTGGAAGCCAGAATCTACTGGTACCGGCCGCTTTGGTAATTGGCTCGAAAATTTAAATGATTGGAACTTATCTCGCTCCCGCTTTTGGGGTATTCCAATTCCTATTTGGACTAGCGAAGACAAAACAGAGCAAATATGTATTGAGTCAGTAGCACAGTTACAACAAGAAATTGAAAATGCAGTAGCTAAGAAAGTTATGGAAAGCAATCCACTCGAAGCATTCAAAGCCAACGATTTTTCTGAAGACAATTACAATTCCTTTGATTTACATAAGCCATATGCTGATAATATTGTGCTCGAGCGTAATGGCAAAAAGCTTTTCCGCGAGCCCGATTTAATAGATGTTTGGTTTGATAGTGGTGCTATGCCTTATGCTCAACTTCATTATCCATTCGAAAACCAAGAACTCATTGATAATAAAAAATACTATCCTGCCGATTTTATTGCCGAAGGTGTTGACCAAACCAGAGGTTGGTTCTTTACATTGCATGCTATTGGCACCATGTGTTTCAATTCGGTGGCCTTTAAAAATGTAGTGAGCAATGGACTTGTTTTAGATAAAAATGGTCAAAAAATGAGCAAACGTTTAGGCAATGCTGTTGATCCTTTTACCACTATCGAAAAATATGGACCAGATGCTACACGTTGGTACATGATTACCAACGCTGCACCATGGGATAATTTAAAATTTGATATTGATGGAATTGCTGAAGTTCAGCGTAAGTTTTTTGGAACATTACACAATACTTACTCTTTTTTCGCTCTTTATGCTAATGTCGATGGATTTAAATATTCCGAAGCTGAAATACCTTTAAAAGACCGGGCAGAAATAGATCGTTGGATATTATCCGAATTAAATACACTAGTAAAAAATGTAGATGTTGCTTATGCCGATTATGAGCCACATCGCGCTGGACGTTTAATTGAAAACTTTGTAGATGAACATTTAAGCAATTGGTATGTTCGCTTGTGTCGCAGACGTTTCTGGAAAGGTGATTACAGCAATGACAAGATTTCTGCCTACCAAACATTGTACACATGTTTAGAGGTAATTGCTCAGCTCTCTGCTCCAATTGCTCCATTTTTTATGGACAGGTTATTTACTGATTTAAACACAATCACAGGTAAAAATAAGGCTGAATCTATTCACTTGAGTGATTTTCCTTTAGTTGATGAATCCCAAATTGATATCGCATTGGAGGAAAGAATGGAGTTGGCACAAAAAATTTCTTCCATGGTGCTTTCCATACGCAAAAAGGAAAACATCAGGGTGCGTCAGCCATTGGCTAAAATTCAAATTCCTGTTTTAGATGAGAGCTACAAACTAAAAATTGAGGCTGTTAAGGATTTAATATTGACGGAAGTTAATGTTAAGTCATTAGAATTAGTTGATGAGTCACAAACGCAAATCGTAAAACAACTTAAACTCAACTTTAAAACATTAGGAAAAAAATGTGGCAAACATATGAAGGCTGTACAAAATTTTGCTAATGAAAATGCCTCTGCTATTATTGCAGGAATAGAAAAAGAAGCTAAGTTTGAACTCAAAATAGATCAGGATCTCATTATATTAGAAACAGAGGACACCGAAATTATTCCAGTTGATATTCCTGGCTGGAAAGTGGCTAACTCAGGGCAGTTAACTGTTGCATTGGATGTTTCAATTACTGAATTACTAAAGGATGAAGGGATGGCTCGCGAGCTGGTAAATAGAATTCAAAACCTTCGCAAAGAGCGGAATTTCGAACTTACTGATCGCATAGTATTGAAAATCAAAGAACAAAAAGAAATAAAATCGGTGGTGAATCATAATTTGGAATATATTTGCACCGAAATTTTGGCCGATAATATTGAGTTTGTTTCTGAAACCCTTGATGAAACAGCTGTTTCGCTAGAATTAGAAGAGAATCTGATAATTGAGGTTCAGGTTATTAAAGTTTAATTTTAAAATTACGCTATTATGGCAAAGAAAGTACAAAAATCAAAGGCTGTGGCTAAAAAAGCTGTAAAACCTGTAGCTAAAAAAGCTGCTAAACCTGTAGCTAAAAAAGCTGCTAAACCTGTGGCTAAAAAGGCTGCAAAGCCTATCGCTAAAAAATTGGCTAAACCTGTGGCCAAAAAGACTACTAAAGTGGTAGCTAAAAAAGTGGTAAAACCTATTGTAAAAAAATCAGCTAAACCCTTGGCCAAAAAGGCTGCTAAATCAGCCAAAAAAGTGGTTAAACCAATAGCTAAAAAGGCTAATAAACCTGCAGCAAAAAAAATCGCTAAACCAGTGGCTAAAAAAACTACACAGGCTTCAAAAGCCAAAGTTAATGCTAAAATTGCTCCTAAAAAGGCAGTTAAACCAGTGGCAAAAAAAGTGGTAAAAGCTCTTCCTAAAAAGTCAGTGAAACCTGCGTCTAAAGTAGTAGCGAAGCCTGTAAAAATTGAAAGCAAAAAAACTGCTAAACCAGTTTCAAAAAATGAAATAAAAAAATCAATTCCTGTAGTTGAAAAACCAACTCCTGTAAAACCAAAGACAGTTGCAGAATTAATTGAAGCAAATAAAATTCCGGTAGAGAAAAACTTTCCTGTTTCAAAAAGAGAAATGAAAACAGTGAAACCTCCAATTGATAATTCAACGCTATACGGTGCCAGTAAGCCCGTTAAAGCCCCAATTATTGGAAAAACTAAATTTACTGATGCTGAATTAAATGAGTTTAGAGAATTAATCAACAATAAATTGGCTGAAGCGGTTAAAGATTACGAATTACTAAAGGATACATTATCACACCGCGATAATAACGGTACTGATGATACTTCTCCTACTTTTAAATTGTTGGAAGATGGTTCTGAAGTAATGTCAAAAGAAGAAACTACCCAGTTAGCGATACGCCAAGAAAAATTTATTCAAAACCTTAAAAATGCTTTAATTCGCATCGAAAATAAAACTTATGGGGTTTGTCGTGCTACTGGAAATATGATTTCAAAAGATCGTTTAAGAAGTGTACCACATGCTACTTTGAGTATTGAGGCTAAAAGAGATCAAAACTAATTTATTTTATAAATAATTTGGAAAGGCATTGCTACTCAGGTAGTTGTGCCTTTTCATTTAAACCATACTTTCATTTTGTGAAAAAACCTTTAATTTTAGTTTTAATAATTCTACTTATTGACCAAACCATAAAACTATGGATTAAGAGTAACATGTATTTAGGTCAAGAAATTGTGATGTTCCCAAACTGGGGAATCTTGCATTTTACAGAAAATAATGGGATGGCATTTGGAATGGAATTGGAAGGCAGTTTTGGAAAATTATTACTCAGTTCTTTTCGAGTGCTGGCTATTTCAGGCTTAGCTTACTATTTGTTTTGGCTTGTAAAAAACAACGAAAATAAGGGATATATTTATTGTATTGCGCTTGTTTTTGCAGGAGCTTTAGGTAATCTTATTGATAGCGCATTTTATGGCTTAATGTTTAACGAAAGCTATAATCAAGTGGCCACATTTTTGCCAAAAGAAGGCGGATATGCCCCTTTCCTTTTTGGAAAAGTAGTCGATATGTTTTATTTCCCTATGATTAGTGGTCATTTTCCTACCTGGTTGCCAATTTGGGGAGGTGAAGATTTTTTGTTTTTTAGACCTGTTTTTAACTTTGCCGACTTCTCAATTTCTATGGGTGTTGGCTTAATAATTTTGAATCAAAAAAAGTATTTTGCTGAAAAGAAAGATGAATCTTCTGTACTAAAAACAACAAGCTCAGTAAACAAAACTACTGAAACAAAACCCGATCCAGATGTTCAACTTGGGCAGGAAGATTAATTTCATAATTGGGCCAATGATGTTGGTGCTTTTGAGTTGCAACTCACCAGTTAAAAAGCATATAGTAACTGATTACGATTTTAATTGGCTTTGCACCAATTGGGTCAATCATAGCGACACATCAGCACTTTTTTTTGAAAATTGGACCAAAATAAATAATGAAAATTATCAGGGTGTTAGCTATATTATTGCAAATAAAGATACAGTGTTTTTTGAGTCAATTCGGTTGGTAAATACTGATTCGGGAACATTTTATAATGTGACTGTAAAAAATCAAAATGAAGGAGAAACGGTAAGCTTTAAATTAATTTCCCATGATAATCATTCCTTTGTTTTTGAGAATAAATTACATGATTTTCCACAAAAAATTGGATATGAATTAACATCTAAGGATACCTTAAAGGCCTGGATAGAAGGCTCTGTAGGTGGGAAAAGAAAAAAACAAATATTTATGATGTGGCAAGAATAAAAAATCTACTAAGGATTTATTGCGCTCATCTTCATTATGTAAAATCGTTAACCTCAATTCACTCCCAATTCAGCTTAAGATCATGCTGAATCGCTATAGTAATAGTAAATCAATCCATTGCTCACATATGCTAAGCGCGATTTCCCTAATGAAATAAGCACTTCAGCACTTTAGCACATCGTAGTGATTATTGTGGGTTTATTTGAGTTAATATTTTTATAATTATTAATTATATTTGGCATGAAATATAATTCTCATGACCAAAACAATTCAAATTCCTGATTTTAATAAAATTGCCACTATCGATCAAGTTGGAGTTGAAGAACGTTGCGCAAGATTTACTGCACGAAGCATAAAAAAAGAAACCAAAGTACAAGGTTTAAAAATGGTACTAAATATGATCGATCTCACAACACTTGAAGGGAAAGATACTGAGGGTAAAGTAAAACAAATGTGCTACAAAGCTACACACTTGCATGATGTACTTCCTGGTTTGCCAACTACAGCAGCAGTATGTGTGTATCCTAGTATGGTTAAGGTGGCAAAAGAAGCTTTGAAAAATTCAAATGTTAAAGTGGCATCAGTGGCCACTGCTTTTCCAAGTGGACAATCAACAAGAGAAATTAAAATTGCAGATACCAAATTTGCAGTTGACAATGGTGCCGATGAAATTGATATGGTAATCAGTCGTGGTGAATTTTTAAAAGGCAATTACAATTTTGTGTTTGATGAAATTGCTGCTATCAAGGAAACATGTGGCAAAGCACGTTTAAAGGTAATTTTCGAAACTGGCGAGTTATCAACCTTGGATAATGTCAGAAAAGCAAGTGAAATTGCCATTTATGCGGGAGCCGATTTCATTAAAACTTCAACAGGAAAAGTGTCACCAGCTGCTACTATGCCCGTTACTTTAGTAATGTTAGAAACCATAAGAGATTATTATTACAAAACTGGCATCATGATAGGCATGAAACCAGCAGGAGGCATATCAACGGCTAAATCCGCTTTACACTATTTAGTAATGGTAAAGGAAACCTTAGGAATGGCTTGGCTCAGCAACGAATGGTTTAGATTTGGCGCCAGTAGCCTAGCCAACGATGTGCTCATGCAGTTAATGAAAGAAGCCACCGGTGTTTATCAATCGAGCGATTATTTTTCTAAAGATTAAACTAATGTAATCTAAATTATATCAACTTTAACAAAGTTCAAAACTTTGTTAAAGTTTTAGCAATAACAATACAAATGAGAATCCCATTAGAACCAGATAAATTGTATCATATCTATAATCATGCAAATGGAAATGATAACTTATTTTACTCTGAAGATAACTATTTTTATTTTCTAAAAAGATATTCTGAACTGTTAGCACCTATCATAGATACATACGCTTATTGCTTGATGCCAAATCATTTCCATTTACTTGTAAAAATAAAATCAGAAAAAGAAATATTCGATTTTTTAAGAACAAATGGAAAAATAGCTGATGATATTGGATTTAATGAATTTAAAGCTTTAAAAATAGAAATTCCCAATCAACCAGAAAGTATATTCAGTATTCATTTAAGTAAGCAGTTTGCAAACTTTTTTAATGAATATACGCAAGCCTTAAATAAACAGTTAAAAAGAAAAGGTAATTTATTCATCCAAAGTTTTCATAGAAAGGAAATAATTGATGACTTACATGCCAGAGAAAATGTGTTGTATATCCATTGTAATCCAGTACATCACAAGTTTACCGATAGAATAGAAGAATGGAAATTTTCCTCATACAGAGCACATCTATCAGAGAAGCCAACAATGATTAAAAGAGAAGAAGTGATAAATTTATTCGATACGAGAGAAAATTTTATTTATTGTCATAATGAAAAATTAGAAGATATAAAAAGTATCCCATTTGAAGAGGAATTTATTTAAATAAAAAATTACCAAGATTCATACTATTTATAAGTATAAAACAAAAGCACATGGCTAAAAAAAACACCCCTAATTTAGATTTTAACAGCAGTTGGAACTACGCACCAGCGCCAGAAGATACCAAACATATCAACTTAAAAAAACAGTACGATTTATTTATTGATGGTAAGTTTGTAAAACCTACCAAGGGTAAATACTTTGATACTATTAATCCAGCTACCGAACAAGTTATTGCACAAGTTGCCGATGCTGATGAAACCGATGTAAATAAAGCAGTCAAAGCTGCGCGCAATGCATACAACAATGTGTGGAGTAAAATGCCTGCTGCTGAGCGTGGTAAATACATCTATCGCATTGCACGTTTAATGCAAGAGCGTGCGCGTGAATTTGCCGTTATCGAAACCATTGATGGTGGTAAACCTATTCGTGAAAGCCGCGATGTGGATGTGCCTTTAGCTGCCAATCATTTCTTTTATTATGCTGGTTGGGCCGATAAACTCGACTATGCATTTCCCAACAGAAAACCGCAAGCCTTGGGTGTAGCCGGACAAATTATTCCTTGGAATTTTCCTTTGCTCATGGCTGCATGGAAAATAGCACCCGCCTTAGCTGCTGGCAATACCGTGGTTCTTAAACCAGCAGAAACTACACCGCTTACAGCACTTAAATTAGCAGAAATCATTCAAGAGAGTGGCTTACCTCATGGTGTTGTCAACATCATTACAGGTGCAGGCAAAACAGGTGCTGCCATTGTCAATCATCCCGATATCGATAAAATAGCTTTTACTGGCTCTACTGATGTGGGTAAGCTCATCCAAAAATCTATTGCAGGCACCAATAAAAAGCTAACGCTCGAATTGGGTGGTAAAGCAGCAAACATCATTTTTGAAGATGCACCTATCGACCAAGCTGTTGAAGGAATTGTAAATGGTATTTTCTTTAACCAGGGACATGTGTGCTGCGCTGGTAGCCGTTTGTTTGTGCAAGAAGGTGTAGCCGATATGGTCATCAGAAAATTAAAAGACCGTTTAGAAACTTTAATCGTTGGCGATCCTTTAGATAAGAATACCGACATCGGGGCTATTAACAGTAAAGGGCAATTAGACACCATCAACAAGTATATTAAAATTGGGAAAGATGAAGGTGCCGAAATGTATCAAAGCAATTGCAGCATCCCTAAAAAAGGATATTTCTGTCGTCCTACATTATTTTTAAATACCTCCCAAAGTCATCGTATTGTGCAAGAAGAAATATTTGGACCAGTGCTCACCATTCAAACATTCAGAACAGTGGAAGAGGTCATTGAAAAAGCCAACAATATTCCTTATGGTTTAAGTGCAGGGGTATGGACAGATAAAGGCTCAAAAATATTTAATTTAACAACCAAATTAAGAGCAGGTGTTGTTTGGGCTAATACTTATAACAAGTTTGATCCAACCTCGCCATTTGGAGGTTATAAAGAAAGCGGCTTTGGCCGCGAAGGTGGCTTACATGGTCTAAATGCTTATTTAAAATTTTAAACTTAAACGCAAAGAAGCAAAGAATACGCAAAGATCGCAGAGAAAATGACTGAGAATGAAATTGCAAAAAGTGTAATTGGTTCTGCCATTAAGGTGCACAAGACATTAGGACCCGGTTTATTTGAATCTGCCTATGAAGAATGCTTATTTTATGAAATAAATAAATCGGGATTAGAAGTAAAAAAACAGAAAGCTTTACCACTTATTTACGAGGAAATAAAACTGGATGTTGGTTATAGATTAGATATTTTAGTAGAAAAAAAATTAATAATTGAAGTCAAAGCCGTGGAAGCCCTCAATGATGTTCATTTAGCACAAGTACTTACTTATTTGAAACTATCAAATTGTAAGTTAGGTTTGTTAATGAATTTTAATGTAGCCAAAATGGTTGACGGTATTAAAAGAGTAGTAAATAAATTATAAACTTTGCGCCCTTTGCGTCTTCATGGCGCTCTTGGCGGTTAAAAAATAAATATCATGACTAGAATAGAAGTATTAAAAACCTACAAAATTTATATCGGAGGTGCTTTTCCTCGCACCGAAAGTGGCAGATATTACCCACTACATGATAAAGCAGGAAAGCTCATTGCAAACATCTGTTTATCTTCTCGTAAAGACTTCAGAAATGCTGTTGTAGCCGCACGAGGAGCCTTTGGTGGATGGAGCAGCAGAGCCGCATTTAACCGCGCACAAATCTTATATCGCATTGCCGAAATGCTCGAAACCCGCAAAGCACAGTTCATACAAGAGTTAATTCAACAAGGCAGCACTGCCAAAGCAGCCGAAGCCGAAGTTGATTTATCAGTTGATCGTTTGGTGTATTATGCTGGCTGGTGCGACAAATACCAACAATTATTTGGTAGTATCAACCCCGTTGCAACATCTCACTTCAACTTTTCGGTGCCCGAGCCTACAGGTGTAGTAAGCATTTTAGCCGCTCATGAAAGCAGTTTAATTAGTCTTGTAAATGCCATTGCACCAGTTATTGCCGGAGGTAATACCTGTGTGGTACTGGCTTCAGAAAGCAAGCCTTTATGTGCCGTAACCTTTGCCGAAGTACTCAATTCTTCTGATGTTCCAGGCGGAGTAGTCAATATCCTTACTGGTAAAGTTAGTGAGTTGCATACGCATTTTGCCAATCATATGGATGTGAATGCTACCGTGTATTATGGCGCAGATGAAAGCGTAATTAAAACCATACAAGAGTTAGCCACTTTAAATGTAAAACGTGTATTCATACACAACAAAGGCAATGGCGCAGATACCAATGCACAGAGTCCATATCATATTTTAGACACCCAAGAAATTAAAACCACCTGGCATCCTATTGAAAATATTGGCGCGAGTGGGGCGAAGTATTAATTCGCATTTTTTAATGAGAAGGATACTATTTATTTTCGTATTATTTACATGCTGCTTACAATTGAACTCAAGTAAGGCACAAGAACTCGAAGCTAAAAAGCATCCTTTTTTTATTAATGCGTCTCAATCCTACGCTTTGAATAATTATTTTTTTGAATCCCCTTCCTTTTCTACAGCACTTGGAATTGTAAAAAAAGAAAACAACTATTTAGGAATTAATTTCTCAAGATATAATTCAAAAGGAGCGGCTAATTTAAACACATTCTATTATGATGCTCGGATTGGAACACATGATCCTTCTTATATTGGTTTTCATAAGACAATTAATACTTCTTTAAAATTTAGGTGTATTTCTGCTGGGTTGTTTTATGCAAGATTACATCAATTTATTTCTTGCAAAGCAATATTTTACACTTCGATTAACTTAATGACCGTATTTCCAGTTCCTTTTATTGATATTTCTAGTAGAGACTATTTTATTGTGAGTTCAAAACGGTGCCTTGATTTTTTGATTAAATTCACCCTAATTTCAAAAAGGAAGAAAAGAACCAATCTTAGTATTTCGCCAACTTTCAGATATAACTATATTCCAAATATTAGTGTTAGTGTATATGATAATCCTTGGGACAGTGTATCAAAAATAAATTCTTATAAAAAACATATGATTTTATTTGGACTATCTTTTGAGTTCATGAACTTTTATAAAAAGCAGAAAGTAAGTATAACAAAATGATAGATCAAATATCTAATTAAGTATAGCTTAATAAAAATTGAAGCAGTTGTTGTAAATTAATAATCAATTAATGACCAAAGTGACTTTAGTGAACGATTTTGCATCATTACCAAAATAAATATTTAGGGCGCATCCCCTTATCCTGATTTGTTAATCAGGATAAGGGGTCAGGCCATCCGCTCTATCTTTTATTCCATCGCACTGGCATAGCAACATAAAAGGATGCCGCGCCTTTCCTTTGCGCACGCCCCAATCATTACTTGTCTTTCAGGAGGAATCTTGTTTAGTGTTTGATTTTGTTCATGCTTGGCTTCCATGCCAATCCATCTTTTACTTTTCTTTTTCATTCCATAACAACCTCACCAACAAATACAAACTTACTCCTTTAACCACAAATTAAATTCGCGTAACAGCGCAGCCGAAATACTGTGCCCTATGTTATCTTTTTTATAGCTTACTTGTAAACCTAATGCCTTTAATGTGTTATAGTTTTCATCAGCAATAGTTATAGTCAACAACTGATCTTGTGTACCATGGGCTAAAAATATTTTTTTGTTTTGCAATTGGGCTTTACTTTTAATCAAGGGTTTTAACTCGGGTAAAAAACGTCCGCTAAAACAAGCCACACCAGCCACTTTCTCTGGTGCTGTTAAACCTATAGCTTCGGCCAAAATACCACCTTGACTAAAGCCCGCTACAATAATTTTTGATTTATTGAGCTTATATTTTATGACCAATTCATCAATAAAACTGATGAGCTTTTTGCGACTTTGCTCTTCTTGTTCAAAGTTAATTTCAATGCTTCCTGTGCTGCGTTTTATTTCGTACCATTGATATTGGTCAGCACCAATTTTAAAAGGCGCACGCAACGAAAAAATATAGTAATTACTGGGCATTTGAGGCGCTAAAGAAATTAAATCACTTTCGTTACTACCATAACCGTGCAGTAAAATGATGGCTGGATCATTGCCTGTATTTTTTTCGGGTGCTTGCCCAATAAAATACAAATCATGAATAGTTCCAGTTATTGTTTTGTTGCTTGTTTGGGCTGACACAGTAGGCATGAAACATAAAATCAGGAATAGTGCGAAAAGCTGTTGCATAACCATTTATTTATTGCGTTAAACTTAAGTAAATAAATGCTATATCAAATAACAATAATATTTATAGATTAAAAAATTACGCCAGGGATGGACGCGGTTATCCTTTTTTTTGTGTAGGGTGTGCGTCATAAAAAAAGATATGAGCAACAGCCCGGTGCCACCGTTCGGTGGGAGGCGCCCCAATAATTATTAATTACAATCACTTTACATTTAAATTTATAAGGCAACCGAAGCTGCCTTTTAAATTAGCGTAGGCACTGTTTTTTACAATAATGTAGTAGGACAAATGTACTCTGTGAGTTTGAATTTATTGGTTTTCTTAATTTCATTAAAACCGCCTTTAACATCAATTAAATTATCAAATCCTCTGGCTCTTAAAATAGATACAAATATCATTGAACGATAGCCTGCAGCGCAATGTACATAATAGGTTATGTTTTTATCAATACTGCTCATGTAATCATTAATAAAATCTAAAGGCATATTAATAGCATCTATCAAATGTTCGCTTTGATATTCACTGGCTTTTCTAACATCAATAATGTTTACTTGTTCATTATAAAACAAGTCGGCCAAATCAGTTGCGGCAATAGAAATAATTTCGTCATGTTCATTACCGGCTGAGCACCATGCATTATAGCCACCATCTAAATATCCCAAAGCATTGTCGTAACCCACCCGAGCCAGACGAGTCACAATTTCTTCTTCGCGCCCTTGGTCAGCAACAATTAAAATGGCCTGTTTAACATCAGGAATAAGCGTTCCTACCCAAGTGGCAAAACTGCCGTCAATACCTATGTTAATTGAATTAGGCACAAATCCTTTGGCAAATGTTTGTGCTGCTCTTGTGTCAATGATAACTGCATTGGTTTCGTTGGCAGCAGCTTCAAATTCCCTAACTGTTAACGCTCTTGTGCCTTGTGCTTTTACTTTATCAAAGCTTTCATAACCTTTAATATTCATTAATACATTTTGAGGGAAGTAACCAGGAGGTGTTACTAATCCATTTAATAGTACATCAATAAATTCACTTTTGCTAAGTGCTGGATTTAAGGCATAATTGGTTTTCTTTTGATGACCTAAAGTGTCGGTGGTTTCTTTGCTCATGTTTTTACCACATGCACTACCTGCACCATGATTTGGATAAACAATTAAGTCGTCACTCAAAGGCATAATTTTATTGCGCAATGAATCAAATAAATGTCCTGCTAATTTTTCTTGAGTTAGTTCGGCAATAACATGTTGTGCTAAATC